>VBCQ01000060.1 GCA_005882155.1 Betaproteobacteria bacterium | reverse complement strand
TCGGCGGCGGCAACACCGCGATGGATTGCTGCCGCACCTCGCGACGCTTGGGCGGCGACGACGTCAAGGTCATCGTGCGCTCGCCGTTCGACGAGATGAAGGCCTCGCCGTGGGAGAAGGAAGACGCGGTGCACGAAGGCATCCCGATCCTCGACTGCCTGGTGCCGAAAGCGTTTTTGCATCAGAACGGCAAGCTCACCGGCATGCGCTTCGAGAAGGTTCGCGCGGTGCGCGACGAGCGCGGGCGGCGCCAGCTCGTGCCGACCGGCGAGCCCGAGCAGGTCTTCGAGTGCGACGAGGTGCTGGTCGCGGTCGGACAGGAGAACGCGTTCCCGTGGATCGAGCGCACAGCGGGCATCGCGTTCGACGAGCACGACATGCCGGTGCTCGATGCGGTGACCCTGCAGTCGAGCCGGCCCGATGTGTTCTTCGGCGGCGACGCGGCGCTCGGCCCGAAGAACATCATCTGGGCCGTCGCGCAAGGCCATGCGGCGGCGATTTCGATCGACAAGTATTTGCACGGCGAAGACGTCAAGCAGCGGCCGCCGCCCGGCGTGACGCTGGTGTCGCAGAAGATGGGCATCCACGAGTGGAGCTACGACAACGAGGTGGCGCCCGACAACCGCTACAAGGTGCCGTGGCACGACGTGAACCAGACGCTGCGCAACATCAAGATCGAGGTCGAGCTCGGCTTCGATGTGAAGACGGCGTGGAAGGAAGCGCAGCGCTGCCTCAACTGCGATGTGCAGACGGTGTTCGCGACCGCCCAGTGCATCGAGTGCGACGCCTGCGTCGACATCTGCCCGACCGACTGCATCACCTTCACGGCCAACGGCGACGAAGCCGATTTGCGCACGCGCTTGCGCGCGCCGGCGCGCCATGCCGACCAGTCGCTCTACGTGTCGGGCAACTTGAAGACCGGCCGCGTGATGGTGAAGGACGAAGACGTCTGCCTGCACTGCGGGCTGTGCGCCGAGCGCTGCCCGACGGGCGCGTGGGACATGCAGAAGTTCCTGCTCGACCCATCACGTGCGGGCCACGCCTGCCGAATCCCGCATAAAAAAGCCGCCTGAAATGCCGCACACCAAACGAAAGCGCATCGAAGCCGTCAACGACTTCGTCGTCAAGTTCGCCAACGTCAACGGCTCCGGTTCGGCGTCGGCCAACGAGATGTTCGCGCGCAGCCTGTTGCGCATGGGCGTGCCGGTGAGCCCGCGCAACATCTTTCCGTCGAACATCCAGGGCTTGCCGACCTGGTACGAGGTGCGCGTCAACGAGCGCGGTTACCTCGGGCGGCGCGGCGGCGTCGACCTGATGGTCGCGATGAACCCGCAGACCTGGGACAAGGACGTGCAGGAGATCGAGCCCGGCGGTTATCTGCTCTATGACAGCAGCAAGCCGCTGCCGGCGACCAAGTTCCGCGACGACGTCAACCTGATCGGCGTGCCGCTGACCGAGCTGTGCGCGACGCGCTACACCGACGCGCGCGAGCGCCAGCTGTTGAAGAACATCGTCTACGTCGGCGTGCTCGCCGCGCTGCTCGGCATCGAGCCCGAGGTCATCGCGACGCTGCTCGGCGAGCAGTACAAAGGCAAGGCCAAGCTGATCCAGCCGAACCTCGACGCCTTCATGATGGGCCTGCAATACGGCCGCCAGATGTTCGAGGAAGGCGTCGAAGACGTGCTCGGGCTGAAGGTGCGGCGCTGCGATGCCGTGGGCCAGCGCATCTTCATCGAAGGCAATGCCGCGGTCGCGCTCGGCTGCGTGTACGGCGGCGCGACGGTCTGCGCGTGGTACCCGATCACGCCGTCGTCGTCGGCCGCCGAAGCGTTCCAGAAATACTGCAGCAAGTTCCGCGTCGACAAGGCCACCGGGCAGAACAAGTACGCGATCGTCCAGGCCGAAGACGAGATCGCGTCGATCGGCATCGTGATCGGCGCGGGCTGGAACGGCGCGCGCGCGTTCACCTGCACCTCGGGGCCCGGCGTGTCGCTGATGACCGAGTTCATCGGCCTCGCCTACTTCGCCGAGATCCCGGCGACCATCGTCAACGTGCAGCGCGGCGGGCCGTCCACCGGCATGCCCACGCGCACCCAGCAGGCCGACTTGCTGAGCTGCGCGTATGCATCGCACGGCGACACCAAGCATGTGCTGCTGTTCCCCGAAGACCCGCACGAATGCTTCGAGTTCGGCGCCGCCGCGCTCGACCTCGCGGACCGCCTGCAGACCGTGATCTTCCTGATGACCGACCTCGACATCGGCATGAACCACCGCTTGTGCGCGCCGCTGGCGTGGGACGACGCACGGCGCTACGACCGCGGCAAGGTGATGACGCACGACGATCTCGACAGCGGGCGCGAGTTCGGCCGCTACCTCGATGTCGACGGCGACGGCATTCCATACCGCACACTGCCCGGCGTCCACCCCGAGCGCGGCGCGTACTTCACCCGCGGCACGACGCGCGACGCGTACGCGCGCTACTCGGAGACGGGGCCCGACTACGTCTACAACGTCGAGCGATTGCTGAAGAAGTTCGAGACCGCGAAGGAGATGGTGCCGCAGCCGATCGCGCGCAGGGCCGCCAAGCCGACGCGCCACGGCGTCATCTACTTCGGCTCGACGAGCCCGGCGATGGCCGAGGCCTTCGACGCGCTGCAAGCGCAAGGCCTGCATGTCGACCTGTTGCGCGTGCGTGCGTTCCCGTTCAGCGCCGCGGTCGATCGCTTCATCGGCGAGCACGACACCGTGTTCGTCGTCGAGCAAAACCGCGATGCGCAGCTGCGAACGATGCTGATCACCGAGCAGGAGATCAACCCGGCGCGGCTGGTGCCGGTGCTGCATTTCGACGGCACGCCGATCACCGCGCGCTTCATCACTGAAGCGATCAAGCAGCGGATGCCGGGCGCGAATGTCGAGCCGATCAAGAAGGGGAGGGTCGCATGACCTACATCGCCAAACCCAAGCTCCATCACCCCACCCTGCCGGCCAACGCGCTCGGCCTCACTCGGCGCGACTACGAAGGCAAGATCTCGACGCTGTGTGCCGGCTGCGGCCACGACTCGATCTCGGCGGCGTTGGTGCAGGCTTGCTGGGAGCTCGACATCGAGCCGCATCGCGTCGCCAAGCTGTCGGGCATCGGCTGCTCGTCGAAGACGACCGACTATTTCCTCGGCAACTCGCACGGCTTCAACACCGTGCATGGCCGCATGCCGTCGGTGCTGACCGGCGCGAATCTCGCGAATCGCGAGCTGCTGTACCTCGGCGTGTCGGGCGACGGCGACTCGGCGTCGATCGGCCTCGGCCAGTTTGCCCACGCAATGCGGCGCGGCGTCAACATGACCTACATCGTCGAAAACAACGGCGTCTACGGACTCACCAAAGGCCAGTTCTCGGCCACCGCCGACCCCGGCAGCAAGTCGAAGAAAGGCGCGGTCAACACCGACACGCCGATCGACCTGGTGTCGCTCGCGCTGCAGCTCGGCGCGAGCTATGTCGCGCGCAGCTTCTCGGGCGACAAGGAGCAACTGGTGCCGTTGATCAAGGGCGCGCTGAGCCACCGCGGCGCGGCGTTCATCGACGTCATCAGCCCCTGCGTCGCGTTCAACAACCATCCGGGCAGCACCAAGAGCTACGAGTACGTTCGTGCCCACAACGAAGCGGTGAACCGGCTCGACTTCATGCCGCGCCGCAACCCGATCAGCGCGAAGTATTCGCCCGGCGAAGTGATCGAAGTGACGCAGCACGACGGCAGCGTGCTGCGCCTGCGCAAGCTCGCCGAAGGCTACGACCCGGGTGACCGCTTGGCGGCGATGAACCACATCATGGCCCACGAAGCGCGCGGCGAAATCATCACCGGCCTCTTGTACGTGAACGGCGCGGCCGAAGATCTGCATGCGCATTTGAAGACGGTGGCGCAGCCGTTGAATCGATTGGGCGAAGCCGAGCTGTGCCCGGGCAGCGCAGCGCTTGCGGCGCTCAACGCGGAGCTCGCGTAGCGCTCAGCCCGAACGGGAAGCGGAAGAACCCTCAACCGTTCGGGCTGAGGTATCGAAGCCTCGCATGCACCCGACTCCGTTCGGACTGAGCCTGTCGAAGTCCCGCCCGTCACGTCGCCCGGTTCAACAGCGACAAGAACTCCCTCCGCAAGTTCGGGTCCTTCAAGAACGCGCCGCGCATCACGCTGTTCATCATCCGCGAGTCGTTGTCCTTCACGCCGCGCCATTGCATGCACAGGTGATCGGCCTCCATCACGATCGCGAGGCCGTCGGGCTTGACGCGGTTTTCGAGCTCGTTGGCAAGTCGCGTGACGGCCTCTTCCTGGATCTGCGGTCGGGTCATGATCCATTCGCAGATGCGCGCGTATTTGCTCAAGCCGATGAGGTTGGATTGCTCGTTCGGCAACACGCCGATCCACAGCTGGCCGAGGATCGGGCACAGGTGGTGCGAGCAGGCGCTGCGAACGGTGATCGGCCCGACGATCATCAGCTCGTTGAGGCGCTCGACATTGGGGAACTCGGTGACCCGCGGCACCGGCACGTAGCGGCCGCGGAACACTTCGCTGACGAACATCTTGGCGACCCGGCGCGCTGTGTGCAGCGTGTTGTGGTCGCTCTCGGTGTCGATGACCAGCGAGCGCAAGACCTCTTGCATCTTCGCCTCGACCTCGGTCTTCAATTCGTCGAGCTCGCCGTCCTTGATGAAGGCCGCGATGTTGTCGTTGGCGTGGTAGCGGCAGTCGGCGCCGATCAGGCGGTAGCGGATTCGCTCGGATGCGCACAGGCGCGCAAGCTCTTCCTCGCTGAGCGCGGGCTGGGTGTCTTTGGTCTGGGTCAACATGGGCCGCTTTCGAGGCTTCGGGTCAACAAGGGTAGCGCAGCGGCGTCGTCCGGGCCGAGGCGCGCAGCGTGAGCCCGTAGACTCGATGCGGTGAATTCGACTCTGTCATTGCCGCTGGCGCGCCTGCTCTCGCACACCGCGGACGCGGTGCAGGCGGTGCGCGCCGGGCGCTCGCTGAACACCGCGCTCGCGCGCTGCCCGGCCGATGCGCGGCCCGGCGTGCAAGCCTTGAGCTTTCAGGTGCTGCGGCGCCTGGGCAGCGCGCAAGCCGCGCGCGCCTTGCTCGCGCCGAAGCTGCCGCCGCCTGCGGTCGACGCCTTGCTGCTCAGCGCGATCGCGCTGCTCTGGCCCGACCCGAACGCGCCCTACGCCGAGCACACGCTCGCGGACCAGGCGGTGAGCGCCGCGCAGGCTCGCAACAAGCCGAGCTCGGGCTTCGTCAACGCGGTGCTGCGCCGCTTTCTGCGCGAGCGCGACACGATCGTCGCGGCGGCGCAGCGCGATCCGGTAGTCGCTACCAACCACCCGGCCTGGTGGGTCGCACGTCTGCAGCGCGACTGGCCCGATCAATGGCAAGCCGTCGTGCAGGCCGACAACGAGCATCCGCCGATGACCTTGCGCGTCAACGCGCGCCGAATGAGCGCCGCCGACTACGTCGCGCGGCTCGCCGATGCCGGCATCGAAGCCCAGGTCGTCGGCCCGCAGGCCGTCGTGCTCGCCACCCCGTTGCCGGTCACGCGACTTCCCGGCTTCGAGCAAGGCGACGTGTCGGTGCAAGACGCCGCTGCCCAGCTCGCCGCGCCGCTGCTGCTCGAGGGTGGGCTCGCCCCCGGCGCGCGCGTACTCGATGCCTGCGCCGCGCCCGGCGGCAAGACCGCGCATTTGCTCGAGCTCGCCGACCTCGATGTGCTCGCGCTCGACAGCGACGCGGCCCGCCTGCAGCGCGTGAACGACACGCTGCAGCGCCTGTCGCTGCAAGCGCGTACTGTCGCTGCCGATGCCGGCAACCCGAGCGCCTGGTGGGACGGCGAGCCCTTCGACGCGATCCTGCTCGACGCGCCGTGCAGCGCATCGGGCATCGTGCGGCGTCATCCCGATGTGCGCTGGCTGCGCCGCGAAAGCGATATCGCCGCCCTCGCGCTCACGCAGGCGCGGCTGCTCGATGCGCTGTGGCCGCTGCTCAAGCCCGGAGGCCGGCTGTTGTACTGCACTTGCTCGGTGTTCAAAGCCGAGGGGCAGGCGCAGATCGACGCTTTTTTGCAACGTCAATCCGATGCCAGCGTCCCCGACCATCCTCCATCACCCGGCCACCTGCTTGCCCTGCCCGACAATGGGGCCATGGCGCAGTCGTCCGGTCGGGTGGCTGCCATCGGTGCCTCGCCCGACGGTTTCTTCTACGCCCTGATCCAAAGACGCTGATTGCCCGAATTGCAAGTGCACCGCATCGAGACCGATCGTCGCTCCCATCGGCCCCGTGCGAAGCGCGCTGGCTGGGGCGGCTGGCTGCTCGCCTGCCTCGTTCTGTGGGCGCTGGCATTGGCAGCGCACACGGCACGTGCCGACTCACCTGATTTCACTGAGTTCGAGATCGTCCATAACGAAGAGGGCGTGCAGCTGAACTTCGCGCTGCGCTTCGACCTGCCGCGCGGCGTCGAAGACGCGCTCGTCAAAGGCGTGCCGCTGTACTTCGTTGCCGAGGCCGACGTGTTTCGCGACCGCTGGTACTGGCGCGACAAGCGCGTCAACAAGGTTTCTCGTGTCTGGCGTGTGGCCTACCAGCCGCTGACCCGAAAATACCGGGTGACTTTCGGCGGACTGAATCAGAATTTCGACAGCCTGAGCGACGCGCTGAACGCCGTGCGCCGGGTCGGCGGATGGAAAATCGCCGACGCCGGCCAGATCGAAGAAGGCGCGCGGCACTACGTCGAGTTCAGCTACCGCCTGGACACGACCTTGCTGCCGCGGCCGATGCAGATCGGCATCGGCGGGCAGCCCGAATGGACGCTGCTGGTCGAGAAATTCCAGCGCTTCAATTGAGCAAGTGAACGCTGTCACCGCAGGCTACGCGACATGACCAAAGCCAATCGCTGGGCCTGGATCATCTCGCTGGTGGCCATCACCGGCGCGGTCCTGGTGCTGTCGTTCCTGCTCTCGATCGCCACCAACAACCGCGCGTTCTACGAGCGCCACTACGTCTGGCTGTTCTGGGTCAACGTGACGGTCGCCGCGTTCCTCGTGCTGGTGATCGGCGCGGCCGCGGCGCGCTTGCTGCTGCGGGTGCGGCACGGCAAGTTCGGCAGCCGCCTGCTGCTCAAGCTAGCGGCAATCTTCGCGCTGGTCGGCGTGATTCCCGGCGTGCTGATCTACACGGTGAGCTTCCAGTTCGTCGCACGCAGCATCGAAAGCTGGTTCGACGTGAAGGTCGAGGGCGCGCTCGATGCCGGCCTGAACCTCGGCCGCGCAACACTCGACGCGCAGGTCAACGACCTCGCCGCGAAGACGCGCCTCGCGGCCGAGCGCCTCGGCGAGCGCGGCGCCGACGGCCGCATCGACGTGCAGCCGCTCGCGCTCGAGCGGCTTCGCGAGCAGCTGTCGGCGCAGGACGTGGCGATCGTCGGCGCCGGTGGGCAGATCATCTCGTCGGCCGGCAGCTCGGCCGGCAGCCTGATGCCCGAGCGGCCGCCGCCGCTGCTGCTGCGCACCGCGCGCAATTCGCGTGTCGTGAGCCAGCTCGAAGGGCTGGAAGAAGACGCCACCGCCGGCAGCGCACGAATCCGCGCACTCGCCTACGTGCCGAGCAGCAACTTCGAGTTGACGCAGCAAGACCGCTACCTGCTCGTCACGCAATTGCTGCCGGCGTCGCTGGCCGCGAACGCGCTGTCGGTGCAGGCGGCCTATCGCGAATACCAGCTGCGCAAGCTCGGCCGCGAAGGGCTGCGCAAGATGTACATCGGCACGCTGACGCTAACCCTGATCCTCGCGGTGTTCGGCGCGCTGCTGCTCGCGGTGACCTTGTCGAACCAGCTTGCGCGGCCGCTGCTGCTGCTGGCCGAAGGCGTGCGCCAGGTCGCGCAGGGCGACTTGAGCACCAAGCCGGTGTTCGCCTCGCGCGACGAGCTCGGCGGCCTGACGCGATCGTTCGCTGACATGACGGGTCAGCTCTCCGAGGCGCGCGAGCTGGTGCAGCGCAGCGTGTCGCAAGTCGAGAGCGCGCGCGCCAACCTGCAGACCATCCTCGACAACCTGACCGCCGGCGTGATCGTGCTCGATCGCGAAGGCCGCATCGACACCGTGAACCCCGGCGCGACGCGTATCGTTCGCCTGCCGCTGTCGGCGCATCGCGGCCGACAGCTCGACGAAGTGCCCGGCCTCGAGAGCTTCGCGTCGCTGGTGCTGCAGCGCTTCGAGCTGCATGCCGCGAGCCCCGAAGCCGGCGAGCGCGATCACTGGCAAGACTCGTTCGAGCTGCAGACGGCGTCCAACCGCGACACGCTGACGCTGCTGGTGCGCGGCGCGGCGATGCCGCAGGGCGCGCGATTGCTGGTGTTCGACGACATCACCGAAGTCGTCTCCGCGCAGCGCAGCGCGGCCTGGAGCGAAGTCGCGCGGCGCCTCGCCCACGAGATCAAGAACCCGCTGACGCCGATCCAGCTTTCTGCCGAGCGGCTGCAGCAAAAGCTCGAGCCCAAGCTCGACGGCATCGACCAGGCGATGCTCGTGCGATCGGTCGGCACCATCGTCAACCAGGTGCAGGCGATGAAGGCGCTGGTCAACGAATTTCGCGACTACGCGCGCCTGCCCGCGGCGCACCTCACGCAGCTCGACCTCAACGGTCTCGTGCACGAGGTGCTGGGCCTGTACGCAACTGCGCAGGAGTCGGGCCGCTTGCATGCCGACCTGGCGGCCGACTTGCCGGCGATCATCGGCGACGGCACACAGCTGCGCCAAGTCATTCACAACCTGGTGCAAAACGCGCTCGACGCGGTGGCCGAGCGCGCCGACGGCAGCGTTCGCGTCTGCACCGAAGTCGCGCGCACCGAGCGTGGCGACGTGCGCGCGGTGCGCCTGCTGGTGACCGACAACGGCCCCGGCTTCGCCGACAAAGTGCTCAAGCGCGCCTTCGAGCCGTATGTCACGACCAAGACCAAGGGCACCGGGCTCGGCCTCGCGGTGGTGAAGAAGATTGCCGACGAGCACGGTGCGCGCGTGCGCCTGGCCAACCTGCCGGGCCCCCGAATCGAGGGAGTGCTCGGCGAGCCCGCGCCAAGAGGCGCGCAAGTTTCGCTATCATTTTCAAAGTTTGCGCCGGCTGCCCCCTCGAGCGACACCACAATGGCTGCCGCACCCACCGCCGCAGCACGAGCGCATTGAAGGTTTCATGGCCACCATTCTTGTAGTTGACGACGAACTCGGCATTCGCGCCCTGCTGTCGGAGATCCTGACCGACGAAGGTCACAACGTCGAGCTCGCCGAAGACGCCGCCCAGGCAAGAGCCTGCCGCGAGCGCCTTCGCCCCGACCTCGTTCTGCTCGACATCTGGATGCCCGACGTCGACGGCATCACCTTGCTCAAGGAGTGGAGCAGCACCGCGCAGCTGAACATGCCGGTGATCATGATGAGCGGCCA
>VBCQ01000334.1 GCA_005882155.1 Betaproteobacteria bacterium | reverse complement strand
CCGCTTGCTGTTGATGCCTCTCGCGATGATCCTCGCCCTGGGCGCCGGCCTGTTCACGGCGTTCGCGGCCAATCAGTTGCGCCCGGTGTTTCATGACGTGAGCGAGCTGCGCAAGAAGATCGCGCTGCCGCTGCTGGGCATGGTGTCTCACATCACCAGCGAGGCCGACGTTCGGCGCGAGAAGGTGGACCTCCTGCGATTCGTGTTCTCGTCGGGCAGCCTGGTCGGTGTCTTCGCCGTCATATTGGTCGGAATGGCGGTCCTCGCGGCCAGACAAGGTTGATGCCATGAGCAGCCTGATAGAGCAAGCAGCAGAGCGGTTGGAGCAACTGCGGCGCGCCGGTGTTGACGTCCCCCAGGCGGCGTCGCCTGGCTTGTCCGGCATCTCGGCCGAGTCTGCGACGCCCGCGGCGACCCCGGTCTTCGAAAAAGTGCAGCTTCCGAAGGAGCCCGCCCCCTCATCGAGACAAGTGACCCTCGACCTGAACGCGATCCTCGCCGCCGGCATCGTGACTCCCAATGCCCCGCGGTCGCGTGCGGCAGACCAGTACCGCGTGATCAAGCGGCCCTTGATCACGAACGCCATGGGCAAGGGCGCGACCATCCTCAAGCACGGCAATCTGATCATGGTGACGAGTGCGCTTGCCGGAGAAGGCAAGAGTTTTACCGCGATCAACCTGGCGATGAGCATCGCCGCCGAACTGGACAACACGGTGATGCTGATCGACGCCGATGTCGCCCGGCCGTCGGTACCCCGCATGCTCGGCTTGGAGGCGGGAGCCGGCCTGCTCGATTTGCTCGAAGGCACTGCCGACATGGCCAGCGTGCTGCTGAAGACCAACATCGACAAGCTGACGATTCTTCCCAGCGGAACGCCGCATCCGCGCGCCACCGAGCTGCTCGCCAGCGACGCGATGCGCGCGCTGCTCGACGACATGGCGCAGCGCTATTCCGACCGGATCATCATTTTCGACTCACCGCCGCTGCTGCTGAAGACCGAGGCGCGCGTGCTGGCTTCGCAGATGGGACAGATCGTCATGGTGGTCCAGGCCGACAAGACCTCGCAGGCCGACGTGCAGCATGCACTGTCGACGATCGAAAACTGTCCGCTTCGAATGCTGGTCCTCAACAAGGCGCGCGGCGATTCGATCGGAGGCTATGGTCACGGCTATGGCTACAGCCGCGGCTATGGCTACGGCTATGGAACGGCCAATGAACAGCAGAGCGCCTGACTGTCTGCGTGGAGGAACGCACTGGCAGCCTTTGCGCTCGAGCTGCATCGCACACGCCATCGGGCGTTCACGCCTGAGCTGTTCATCCAGGAAACGCTGACCAACAACTCACACCTGACCAGCGGCAACGGCAAGACCGAGCTGATCACCGAGCTGACCCCCGAACTGCGGCTCGGCAGCAACGCCGGGCGAATCAAAGGCTTCCTCGACTATGCCGTCAGAGGGCTGGTGTACGCACGCGAATCGTCGGCCAACAATATCCAGCAGATACTGAGTGCGGCCGGCACTGCAGAGGCCGTTGAAAACTGGGCATACGTCGACGCCAGTGCGAGCATCTCGCAGCAGAATATTTCAGCGCTGGGCACGCAATCGCCGGACAGCAGCCTGATCAATTCGAATCGCACCGAGGTGACCTCGGTGAATGTGGCGCCGTACCTGCGAGGGCACCTCGGCAATTTTGCCGACTACGACGCGCGCCTGATCTGGCAATCGACTCGCAGCGACGCATCGAACGCCGACTCCACGACGACCACGGCGATGCTGCGGCTGGCCTCCGATCGCTCGCTCGCGCGTCTCGGCTGGTCCGCCGACCTGTCGCATCAGGCGATCGAATTCCGCGCGGCTGGAACCAACCAGACCGATCGCGCGAACGGCGGGCTCACTTACGCGGCCACGCCGGAGCTGCGTTTCTCGGCGAAAGCCGGGCACGAAATCAACGACCTCGTGACGGTGACGAAGAAGGGCTACAACACCCACGGTTGGGGCGTCACCTGGACGCCTTCCGAAAGAACGCGGCTCGATGCCGAGCGCGAAAAGCGATTCTTCGGCAATTCGCACAGCGTGCGCTTCGAACATCGCATGCCTCGCTCGGTCTGGACCTATACCGACACCAGGGACGTCTCCACCGATGCCGGGACCAGCGCCACTGCCGGGACGACCGTATTCGATTTGCTGTTCACGCAGGCTGCATCGCTCGTCCCCGACCCGGTACAACGTGCCGCTTACGTCGACGCGTTTCTCGCCAGCAATGGACTCACGCGGGCTTCACTGATCACCGGCGGATTCCTGACCTCCGCGGCCTCGGTGCAGCGCCACCAGGACCTGTCGTTTGCGACGCTCGGCGTACGCACCACCCTCATCGTCTCGGCCTTTCGAAACGATGCTCGGCGGCTCGATTCGACTGCCGTCGTGACCGATGACCTGTCGAACGGCAATCTGCTGAACCAAAAGGGTCTGAGCGTGAATGTGTCGCACCAGCTGACGCCGCTGTCCGCGCTCAGCGTTCTCGCTTCCCTGACCAAGACCGGGGCTTCGCTGGGCCTGCAAGGCTCCGATCTGAAATTGCTCACCACCACACTGACCAGCCGCGTGCGGCAAAACGCAGACCTGTCGCTGTCCGCGCGGCACGCTGTGTCCAGCGGCACGGCCAGCTCGTACACCGAAAGCGCGGTGCTTGCGAGCCTCAGATTGAGATTCTGACCATGTATGAAGCCTTCTACGGATTGACGAGCAAGCCGTTCCAGCTCAATCCCGACCCCAGCTTCTATTTCGGCAGCAAGCAGCACCGGCGTGCCAAGGCGTATCTCGAATACGGCATTTCGCGCCACGAGGGGTTCGTCGTCATCACCGGTGAAATCGGGGCGGGCAAGACCACCATCTTGCGCACGCTGATCGACGACCTGCACGGCAGCAACGTCGTCATCGGGCACCTCGTCACGACCCAGCTCGGCGCCGAGGACACGTTGCGGATGGTCGGTGCGGCGTTCGGTTTCCATGTCAAGGATGTGCCGAAGTCCGAGCTGCTGACGACCCTCGAAGCGTTTCTGCTGAGCCAGACGAGCCAGGGCAAGCGCTGTCTGCTGATCGTCGATGAAGCACAGAACCTCACGCCGCAGGCGGTGGAGGAGTTGCGAATGCTGTCGAACTTCCAGTTCGGCAACCAGGCGCTGCTGCAGAGCTTCCTGGTCGGCCAGCCGGAATTCCGCGAAATCCTGCTGCGTCCCGAGATGGAACAGTTCCGGCAGCGCGTCGCTGCCACATGCCACATCGGACCGCTCGACACCGACGAGACCAAGCGC
>VBCQ01000333.1 GCA_005882155.1 Betaproteobacteria bacterium | reverse complement strand
CGGCTGCGCCGTGCGGGCTCGCAAGGCAAGCCCAGTTTCGATGCGGCCGTCTTCGACGTCGTGTTCAACGCCAGCCGCGGCATTCCGCGCCGCATCAATTCGATTTGTGATCGGCTCCTGCTGTTCGGATTTCTCGGCGAGAAGACGCACCTGACGGCTGCGGACGTCGACGTGGTGATCCGAGACTTCGCCGAGGAGTCGGCGATCCCGAACAAGGCGCCGCTG
>VBCQ01000332.1:1268-2482 GCA_005882155.1 Betaproteobacteria bacterium | reverse complement strand
AACTGGTCGGCG
This sequence comes from Betaproteobacteria bacterium, assembly GCA_005882155.1. Classification (GTDB taxonomy): domain Bacteria; phylum Pseudomonadota; class Gammaproteobacteria; order Burkholderiales; family Burkholderiaceae_C; genus Albitalea. Next base: position 2,470 of record VBCQ01000332.1, on the reverse strand, counting down.
CCAGTCGGGCGAAGTATCTGGCGCTGAGCGGCCGTCGGCTCTCGGCGGCCGATGCGCTGGGCATCGGCCTGGTGCACGAGGTCGTTGCGGCCGCAACGCTGCGCGAACGCTCGCTGGAGCTGGCGCGCGAAATGGCCACGAAAGCCCCGGTCTCCTTGCAACTGACCAAGCAACTCATCAACGCCGCTGCCGGCGAAGACCAGGCCGCCACGCTCGAAGCGATCGCCGGTGCGCTGGCGGCGACCACCGACGACGCCGCAGAGGGCATCGGCAGCTTCCGCGAGAAGCGAGCGCCGCGCTACCTGGGACGCTGAACGCAATCTTACGAACGAACACCATGAGCGAAACAAACCTCACGAATCCCAAGACCTGCACGACAGCCGACGAACTCGCCCGCCCGCCCTATCGCGGCCAGCTGCTGATCGACGGTCGCTGGGTCGACGCCGCCGACGGCGGCACGCTCGAGCGCAAGTCGCCGGCCCATGACACGCTGGTCGCCGTCTATGCGAAGGCCGGTGTCGTCGATGCCGAGCGAGCCATCGCCGCAGCGCGCGAGGCCTTCGACCGCGGCCCCTGGCCGCAGATGAAGGGCGCCGAGCGCGCGCGCATCCTGCGCAACGTGGCCGAAGGCATCCTGGCGCGCAAGGAAGAACTGGCCTTGATGGAGACACTGGAGAACGGCAAGCCGCTGGCGCAGTCGCGCGCCGAAGTGGAGGGCGCCGCCGACCTGTGGCACTACGCCGCCACCCTGGCTCGCAACCTGCACGGCGACAGCTACAACACGCTGGGCGAGAAGACGCTCGGTGTGGTGCTGCGCGATCCGATCGGTGTCGTCAGCATCATCACGCCCTGGAACTTCCCGTTCCTGATCGTCAGCCAGAAGCTGCCGTTCGCGCTCGCTGCAGGCTGCACGACAGTGGTCAAGCCTGCCGAGGTGACCTCCGGCACGACGGTGATGCTCGGCGAAATCCTCGTCGCGGCAGGCATGCCGCCCGGCGCGGTGAACATCCTCGTGGGCCGCGGCAGCGTCGTCGGCGACGTGCTCGTCACGCATCCGGACGTGGACATGGTGTCGTTCACGGGGTCCACCGCCGTGGGCAAGCAAGCGGTCGCCAAGTCGGCACAGACACTGAAGAAGGTGTCGATGGAGCTCGGCGGGAAGAACCCGCAGATCGTCTTCGCCGATTGCGACTGGGAGGCGG
>VBCQ01000332.1:0-1046 GCA_005882155.1 Betaproteobacteria bacterium | reverse complement strand
TGCGCGCATCGACCGCGCCGGCATGTATGTCGAGCCGACCGTCGTCACCGGCGTCACGCCGGACATGGCGATCGCGCGCGAAGAAGTATTCGGACCGGTCCTGTCGGTGCTGACGTTCAAGGACGTGGACGAAGCCGTCGAGCTCGCGAACTCGACGCTGTACGGACTGTCTGCCGCGGTCTGGAGCCGCGACTTCAGCACCTGCCTCGAGGCGGCGCGCCGCATCCGCGCCGGCACGATCTGGGTGAACACCTTCCTCGAAGGCCACGCCGAGCTTCCGTTCGGCGGCTATCGCGAGAGCGGCATCGGCCGCGAGCTGGGGCGCCTCGCAACGGAGGACTACACCGAAACCAAGACCCTGCACATGCACATCGGCGCGCGCACCGACTGGTACGTGTCGAAGTGACGTTCCCTCCCCTCAACACAGGAGACATCTCGTGAAGAAACAACTCATCGGCGCGGCCATCGCCGCCGCCTTCACCCTTTGCGCCCACGCTCACCAAAGCGTCGAGGTCCTTCACTGGTGGACCTCCGGCGGCGAGGCCGCAGCGCTCAATGTCCTGAAAACCAACCTCGAAAAGCAGGGCGTCAAGTGGAACGACATGCCCGTGGCAGGCGGCGGCGGCGAAGCGGCCATGACCGCGGTGCGCGCCCGCGTCACCTCGGGCAATCCGCCGACCGCCGTGCAGATGCTCGGCTTCGACATCATCGACTGGTCCAAGCAGGGGGTGCTGGTCGACCTGAACGCGCTGGCAGCCAAGGACGGTTGGGACAAGACCGTCCCGGCGGCGGTTCAGAAGTTCTCCAAGTTCAACGGCAAGTGGATCGCCGCGCCGGTCAACATCCACTCGACGAACTGGATCTGGGCCAACAAGGAGGTGCTCGCCAAGGCTGGCGTGACCACCGAGCCGAAGTCCTTCGAGGAGTTCATCGCCGCGGCCGAAAAAGTGCAGAAGGCCGGCTTCGTCGCGATCGCGCACGGTGGCCAGCCGTGGCAGGAAGCGACCATCTTCGACAGCGTCGTGCTGTCCACCGGCGGCGTCGAC
>VBCQ01000059.1 GCA_005882155.1 Betaproteobacteria bacterium | reverse complement strand
TGGGTCTACGTGCTGCCGAACGGCGACGTGCTCGTCGCCGAAACGGCAGCACCGCCGAAGCCCGAAGACGGCAAAGGCATCAAGGGCTGGGTCATGAAGCGATTGATGAAGCGCGCCGGCGCGGGCGGCCCGAGCGCGAATCGCATCACGCTGCTGCGCGACGCCGATGGCGACGGCATCCCCGAAACGCGAACGGTATTCGTCGCGGGCGTCAATTCGCCGTTCGGCATGGCGCTCGTGGGCAACGATTTCTATGTCGCGGCGACTGACGCGCTGTGGCGCTTTCCGTATGTCGAAGGGCAGACGCAGATCACCGCACCCGGGACGAAAGTCATCGACCTGCCCGGCGGGCCGCTGAACCACCACTGGACGAAGAACGTCATCGCAAGCCGCGACGGCTCCAAGCTCTACGTGACGGTGGGCTCGAACAGCAACGTCGGCGAGAACGGCATGGACAAGGAAGAAGGCCGCGCCGCGATCTGGGAAGTCGACACGCGAACCGGTGCGCACCGCATGTTCGCGTCGGGCATCCGCAACCCGAACGGCATGGTGTGGGAGCCGACGACCGGCCAGCTGTGGACAGTGTCGAACGAGCGCGACGAGCTCGGCAGCGACCTCGTGCCCGACTTCCTCACCTCCGTCGTCGACGGCGGTTTCTACGGCTGGCCCTACAGCTACTACGGCCAGCATGTCGACGATCGCCCGCAACCGCCGCGGCCCGACCTGGTGGCGAAAGCACGCGTGCCCGACTACGCACTCGGCGCGCATGTCGCCGCACTCGGCCTCGCGTGGACCGACGGCGCGCCGTTGCCCGATCGCTTCGGCAGCGGCGTCTTCGTCGGCGAGCATGGCTCGTGGAACCGCAATCCACGCAGCGGCTACAAGGTCGTGTTCATCCCCTTCAAAGCCGGCAAGCCTGCGGGTCAGCCTATCGATGTGCTGAGCGGCTTCTTGAGCCCCGACGGCGAAGCCTATGGCCGGCCGGTGGGCGTTGCGATCGACAAGCGCGGCGGGCTGTTAGTGGCCGATGATGTCGGCAATATCGTGTGGCGCGTGAGTGCGGCGCGGTGAGTGCATTTGTCTTCCCCAAGCCTCACAGCTTCATCTCCAGCCTGAACTGCCAGTTGAGATAAGAGCGCGCGGTCGTTTGCGAGGTCTCGCGCAGGGTGGCAGTGTCGACGCTGCCGCCGGTCACGTAGTCGAGCGGTGCCACGTTGCTGGCCAGCACGCGCAGCTGCACCGTGGGGTTGAAGACCCACAGTGCATATGCGTCGACGACGCGCTTGCGGCCTTGATACGCCGTCTGCGATTCGCTGACGCGCGTCGTGTAGGCGGGGTTCCAGTTCAGGTTGCCGCCGACCGTCAGCGGCGTGCCGCGCCAGCGATAGTCGGCGCCGAGGTTGGCGGTGGCGCTCGGCTGCTGGTCGAGCCGGTTGTCGGGGCCGGGAACGCTTTCGACGCGCGAGTGGAAGAAGCTCGCGTTGGCGCGCAGGTCGAGCGCCGGCGCGTCAGCCCAGACCTCGGTGAGGCGGAACTTGGCTTCGAGCTCGAGCCCTTGCGTCACTGCATTGCCGATGTTCTGCGGCCGCGCGACCCAGCGCGGCGCGATTTCGCCGGGTACGTTCTCGAGTGCCGTCACGCTGCGGATGTAGTTGCGCAAGTTGCGCCGAAAGACGTTCGCGCTCAGCAAGCCGCCGCCGCCCAGGTAGCGCTCGATCGCGACGTCGATGCCGCGTGCGAGCTCGGGAAGCAGATCGGGGTTGCCGGCGCGGTCGGGCAGCGTCGGGGAATTCGCGCCGTGCAGCGGCGCGCGCAGCGGGATCTGCCGGCGGCCGATCAGGTTCTGCAGCGTCGGCGAGCGGTAGCTGCGCGTCAAGCTCATGCGAACCTGGTCGCGGCCTTTCGGATCGGGCTTCCACAGCGCGTGCAGGAGCGGCGTCCAGACGCTGCTGCGGTTGCGCTGGACGCTCGCGTCCTCGGCTTCACCGCGGGTGGCGATGCCTTCCCAGCGCAGGCCTGCATGCGCCGACCAATGCGGCGACAGGTCCCACTCGTCTTGGGCAAAGAGCGCGAACCGCGTGCTCGCCGCTTGCAGATCGTCGTCGACGATGGCGATGCCGTCTTCGCGCGTCACTCCCGTCTCGGCGCGGCGAATCGCCTCGGCTTCGGCGCCCGACACGAGGCTGTGCTCGGCCGCGATCAGCTTGGTCAGCTTGCCGCTGAAGGTGGCTGAGCGGTCGCGAATGTCAGTCAGATCGGTGACCACTCGAAGCGGCACCGATCCCGGCGCGAATTCGTTTCGCAGCGCGTGGCTCGCGATTGTCGACTGACCGATACCGCCACGCCATTCGATGCCGCTGCCATCGGCCAGCCGCAGATTCCATTGAGCGTTCAAGCGCAGCAGCGTGAAGCGGCTGTCGGTATCGGACTCGGCATGATCGTAGGGCGGCGCGGGTGCGATGCCGGGCCCGGGCACGCTTTGGGTCAGCACCGAATCGCGGTGCGTTCGCCCTTCGGCGTGAATGAGGAAAGGCGCGAGCGTCAACACGCCGACCTTCTCGTCGCGCCATTGCAAACGCGAGCTCATGTTCAAGCCGGCGCGATGCTCGTGGCTCAGGCTGTGCTCGCTTTGCGCGAGCGTCGTGCTGCCGTCGTCGAGGCGCTGGTCGGTCGTCGTCGTGATGCTGTCGTTGCTGCGATTGAAGCGAAACGCGGTGGCCGACAGGTTGTAGGTCCAGGCGCCGACGCTGTCGTTGCGCGTCCATGAAGCGCCCGGCTGCACATGACCGTTCTCGACCGAGAAGCCCATTCGCAAGTCGTTGATGCGCTTCTTGAAGCCTTCGCGCGTGATGATGTTGATCGTGCCGGCGATCGCGCGCGCGCCGGTCTCGGCCGTCGGCGCGCGCAGGATTTCGATGCGCTCAATCTGCTCGGGGGTCAACGAGTCGATCGAGAATCCTGGCGGCACGCGCTGGCCGTCGAGCAGGATTTGCGTGTAGCCGCCGCCGAGCCCGCGCAGGCGGATGTTTCCGCCGCGTCCCGGCGCGCCCTGCATCGTCACGCCGGGCAGGCGTTTGAGCAGCTCACCGACGGTGCTGTCGCCGTAGCGCTCGATCTCGTCGCGGCCGACGACGATCTTCGCGGCAGTGGATTGGCGGCGCTGTTCGGTGTCGTTGGCGCGGCCGCCGGTGATCTCGACGCGATCGAGCTTCGTGGGTCGCGGTGCGGATGCAGGCGGGCTCGGTGGTGACGGCGGCGACGACGTTTGTGCCTGGATGAGAGGGCTCAGCGTGCCACTGCAAATGAGAAGAAGAGCGTGGCGAAGCAGCGTTGCGGGCATGATGTGGGCTGCATTCTGACTCACGCTTCCGATGTCACTGACCCGCGTCGATGCCGAGCGTCTTGCCGATTGCGCCCTCCGCGTCGTGCAGCAACGCTATCCGCACAAGCTCGATCATTTGATCCGGCATGCCGACGATCATCCGTTGCCCCACGCGATCCATCCGGTGTTCGACGGTTGCTACGACTGGCACTCGAGCGTGCACATGCACTGGTCGCTGCTGCGCTTGTGTCGCGCGGTACCCGAGCTGTCGCTCGCGCCGGCCATCGCGGCGCACTTCGACGCGCACTTCACGCCTGACAACGTTGCCGTCGAACGCGACTATGCCGGCGAGCCGGGACGCGGCGGCTTCGAGCGGCCGTATGGATGGGCGTGGTTGCTCAAGCTGCAAAGCGAATTGAATTCGCAGGCACGCGATGGCATCGGTCTGCGCGGTGGCCACCGATGGGCGCAGGCCTTGCAGCCTTTTTCGACCGATGTCGCGGCGCGGCTCGCGAACTTCCTCGCTGCCAGCCACTATCCGGTGCGCGCCGGCACGCACGCCAATTCGGCTTTCGCGATGTTGCTGGCGCTCGACTACGCGCGAAGCGAGAGCGACGTTGCGTTGCGCAACGCGATCGACGCATCGGCTCGTGCGTGGTTCGCGTCGGACCGCGATTACCCGATCGCCTACGAGCCCGGCGGCAACGACTTCCTGTCGCCCGGATTGTGCGAAGCGCTGCTGATGCGCGAGGTGCTCGGCGGCGACTTCATCGACTGGTGGCGCGCCTTCGCGCCGGCCGCTGCGTCAATCCAACGATGGCTGACACCCGCCATCGTCAGCGACCGCAGCGACGCACAAGGCGTCCACCTCGATGGTCTCAACCTGTCGCGCGCCGCGTGCCTCGCCGCACTCGCGTCATCGCTGAGTGCGCCGCAAGCGCAAGTCTTTCGCGAAGCAGCCGACGCGCATTGGGCCGCGGCCTGGCCACAAGTGACCCGCGGCGATTTCGTCGCGACGCACTGGCTCGTCAGCTTCGCGCTGCTCGCGCTCGACGCGCGTCACTTGTCGGTAAGAACCTATCCGTGAATAAGACGGCCCTGCGTTGCGACTACAAAGCGATGGATGCAAGGCGCGGGCCGACGTCCAGGCTTTTCGCCTGGACTAGGCTCGCAACGCCGCAGACGCGCTTTGTAGCCGCAACCCTCCGGGCGGGCGCAGGGCTGTCTTATTCACGGATAGGTTCTAAGCAGCCTGTAGTCCGCGGTGTAGACGACGCGCATCGTCTTGCCGAGCGACGCGCTGTCGCAGCCTTGCATCGGTGCGACGCCACCGATCGTGTTGACGCGCTGGATGTAGCTCGCCCGGCTGAACGCGCCGTCGCCGCCGACCGACTTCGTCGTCAGCAGCAGCCACGGAATCGCACCGGCCTGCGGCGCATCGGCACGCGCCTTGACGGCACCGACGAGCTTGCTGCCGTCGGCCGCTTCCCAATGCGGTCCGGCGTAGTGCTTGCCGACGTGCTTGTCGCTCGAATCGAAGAGCTCGGCATCGGGTGCGACGAAGGCCCATTCATTCGCACCCGGCTGGTCCTTCTTCGCCCGGCACTCGTAGATCTGCACGCCGCGCGCAGCGACCACCGTGACGAGCACGGTGTTGGCAGGCTGCAATGCGGCAGGGATCTCGACGGCGGGCGCCATCGGTGCGCCGGCACAGGCGGCGAGCAGGGCCGGCAGGCAAAGCGCGAGGGGTCGGCAATTCATTCGGTTCTCCGTCGGTGGGTTGCAACAAGCTTACCTACGGAGCGAGCCTCGCGACAGACGCATCACGCTACCTTCAGCACCAGCTTGCCGTTGTTCTCGCCACTGAAGAGCTTCATGAACGTCTGCGGAAAAGTTTCGAGACCTTCGACCACGTCTTCGCGGCGCTTCAGCTGGCCGCTGGCGACCCAGCCGGCAAGATCGCGAACCGCCTCTCCCCAGCGCGGAACATAGTCGCCGACGACGATGCCGGTCATCGTCGCGCGATTGACGAGCAGCGACAGATAGTTCGCCGGTCCCTTGATCGGCGTCGTGTTGTTGTACTGCGAGATCGCGCCGCAGATCACGATGCGTGCGCCGCGCGCGAGGTTGGCGAGCGCCGCCTCGAGGATGTCGCCGCCGACGTTGTCGAAGAACACGTTGATGCCGTTCGGGCACAGACGCGCGAGCGCGGCCTTCACGTCTTCGGCCTTGTAGTCGATGGCCGCGTCGAAGCCGAGCTCGTCGGTGAGCGTGCGGCACTTGTCGGCGCCACCGGCAATGCCGATGACGCGTGCGCCCTTCAGCTTGGCGATCTGCCCGACGACGCTGCCGACCGCACCGGCCGCGCCGGAGACGACGACCGTGTCGCCCGCTTGCAGCTTGCCCGCGTCCAGCAGACCGAAGTACGCCGTCACGCCGGGCATGCCGAGCGTACCGAGGAAGGCCGGCAGCGGCGCGAAGCGGGCGTCGACCTTGTTGACCTGCGCGCCGGCGACGACGGCGTATTCCTGTACGCCGAGCAGGCCGCTCACATGGTCGCCCTTGGCAAAGTTCGGGTGCTTC
>VBCQ01000330.1 GCA_005882155.1 Betaproteobacteria bacterium | reverse complement strand
GTGCCGCGCCAACCGGCATGCCAGCAGACAGCGGGCTGACACGCCATTTGTCGGGAATCGTCTCCGCCGAGTTGGGGGCGGGCCGTGTCGGCGCGATCGTGCGCAGCGCGGCGGAGGGCAACCAACCGGTGCTGTACCTGCCCCTCCGCCTTGCGGACGGCACGCCGCTGACGCTGTGGCTGAGGCCTCCAAGCACGATGCTGTCGGCAGACACGGTGCTGCTGTTGTTGCTGCAACTCGCAGCGCTGGCCGCGGTGACCTGGCTGGGTGTGCGACTCGCGGTACGCCCGCTGGGCCGATTGGCCGCGGCGGCCGATGCGCTGACGCCCGGTACGCTCGGCCCGACGCTGGACGACACGGGGCCACGCGAGGTCGCGCAAGCCGCGCGCGCCTTCAACGCCATGCAGCGGCGCATCGACGAGCATCTGGCCGAGCGCCTTCGACTGCTCGCCGCCATCTCGCATGACTTGCAAACTCCCATCACCCGCATGAAGCTGCGTGCCGAACAGCTGGCCGACGGCGGCCTGCGCGACAAGCTGCATGCTGACTTGGACGGCATGCAGGCTTTGGTCGAAGAGGGACTGGCCTATGCACGCACCGCGCAGGCGACGCAGGAGTCGCCCCACGCGGTGGACCTGAATGCCCTGCTGGATGGCTTGGTCTGCGATGCGATCGATGCCGGCCGCGAGGCCGAACTGCTTGGTCGACACGACGCGCCGCTGGTCACGCGGGTGCACGCGCTGCGTCGGGTTCTGAGCAACCTGATCGACAACGCATTGAAGTTCGGCGGAGCGGCTCAGGTGCGCGTCGAGTCGAACGCCGACGAGGTGCACATCGCGGTATGCGATCGCGGGCCCGGCATTCCTGACGAAGAACTGGCCCATGTGCTGCAGCCGTTCTACCGCGTCGAGCCTTCGCGAAGTCGCGACACCGGCGGCACCGGTCTCGGTCTGGCGATTGCGCAAGAACTCGCCGGCGCGCTCGGCGGCCGGCTCACATTGACCAACCGCGCAGCGGGCGGCCTCGAAGCCCGCCTGAGCCTGCCGCGCACACGCTAGGGCAGCGGCGGGTCCGCCTTTCAGTCAAGGCACTTCGGCAACCCGAACGAAAGTCATCGCCCAGTTGACCTCCCAAGTCTTGCCGCCATCGGGCGAGAACGCCTGCTCCCATCTCGGCGACGCTGTCTGCGTCTCGGTCCACAGAAAGCGGACTCGCACCGGCTGTCCATTGAACGTTTCGTCTGCATAGAAGGTGCCGACGCCGCGGTCGAAGCCGCCGACCATCGGGGGATCGAGCGGAGCGTGAGGATGGCGAGCATCGAGCCACCAGATCGACCACTGTTTGGTGCGCTCGTCAAAGGCGCGAAAGGTCGCGGCCCGATACGCGCCCGCCGGCAGATTCAGCACGTTGTCGTCGACGTTGCCGAGCCCACCGAGGATTGGTTGCGCGACGCTGGTGCCGTCGAATTCCTGCCATTCATCGCTGCCGGCCAGCCGCTCGCGCAGCCGCCGGTGGTGGACGCGCCAGCGTCCGAACAGGAAATCAAAGTCGTTCTGAGTCGATTGATCCATGGTTGCTGACTCCATCAAGTTGCAGTAGCCCGATCATTGCCCGCGTAACATGACACCCTATGTCATATTTAAATCGACACGATGAAAGCCAGCCGATTGCTCTCGATCCTGATGCTGCTGCAAGCGCGAGGCCGCATGACGGCCGAGGCGCTGGCGCAGGCGATGGAGGTGTCGCAGCGGACGATCCTTCGCGACATCGACCAGCTCTCGGCCGCCGGTGTCCCGTTGTGGGGCGAGCGTGGGCGCCAGGGCGGCTTTCAGCTGCGCGCCGGCTGGAGTACCCAGCTCACCGGCATGACCGAGCCCGAGGCCAATGCGCTCCTGCTCGCTGGCCTGCCCGGCCCGGCCACCGAGTTGGGGCTGGGCGCAGCGGCAGCATCGGCACGGCTGAAGATGCTGGCCAGTCTGCCCGGCGGCTGGCGCGAGCAGGCCGACCGGGTCGGCGAATGCCTGCACATTGACCCGGTGGACTGGTACCGCGCGCAGGACACGCCGAGATTCTTGCGAGAGGTGGCCGAAGCGGTGTGGCATGGGCGTCGCCTGAGCGTCGACTATGAAAGCTGGCGCGGCACGGCGAGACGAGAACTCGAGCCGCTGGGCCTCGTGCTCAAGGCCGGCGCGTGGTATCTCGTGGCGCGCACGGCGGGCAAGGACAGCGTACGCACCTACCGCCTCGCCAGCATGCTCGACGTGAAAACCGGCAGCCGCACATTCAAGCGACCTCGCGGATTCAACCTGGCCCGCACCTGGCAGGCGTCTGCCGCACGCTTCGAGTCGGAACTGCGCAAGTTGCAAGCGCGCGTGCGGGTCTCGCCACGCGGCCTGAAGTGGTTGAGCAACGCTCGAGTCCAGGTCGCCGCGTCGCCCGCAGAAGCAGCAAAGCAGATTGCTCGGCCCGATTGGTGCGAGGTGCAACTGCCGATCGAATCGATCGAGCAAGGCGCGCGTCAGCTGCTCGGTTTCGGCGCCGAGATCGAAGTCATCGAGCCCGTCGAGCTGCGCGCCGAGGTGCTTCGGCAGGCAAGGCAATTGGTGTCGCTCTATCAGGGTGCCGCCACCAAGGCAGCGCGTTTGGCGTGATCCGCGTTGGGGGCGGCCAATTACAGATGCCTAAATCGGTCTTGGTCGACGGGGAACGCCGATGTCGCAATCCAGAGCGCGATCCCAATTCGCCAACTCCGCTGCTGCGCGATACGTCGTTCTCAGAAAGCTCAGCAACGCGCCATCAGGATCAGCCGCCGTCCTGACCGCGTCGTATCGCAATAGCCATTCGCCCATCTCCGCGGACCACGCCGCGCCTGCGGGTTCGATGGTCGCCTGCGCGAATCCCGGCGGTGTCGGATACGCGTAAGAGAAAAATGCCGCTTGCGGATATGCGTCGTTCCCCGGCCAGAAGCCGGCGCTGCTGACCTCGTGCGAATACGCTTCGCGCGTCACCTCATCGGGCAAGCCGGGGATGCCGCCCGGATGCAAGGGTGCCGTGCGGCCCGAGAAGCGGGTGACGGCGAGGTCGAAGCTGCCCCAGAAGAAATGAACCGGGCTGCATTTGCCGAGAAACGCGGTGCGAAATAATCGAAAGACGCGATCGATCTGCACGAGTGCG
>VBCQ01000331.1 GCA_005882155.1 Betaproteobacteria bacterium | reverse complement strand
GGCCAACGCGCGCGCGGCCGACGCGTCGGCGTTCGCGCGATACGCCTGCAGCCCACGCAGCGCTCGGCTCGCGCTCTCGCGTGTGGCGAGCGTCGCCGTATCGGCGCGCTAGGCGAGCAGCAGCGCGACGAGTTGCTGTTGACGCTGCGCTTCGGCGTTCATGCGGCCACGGCCTCGGCCAACATCCGCGACGCCCGCTCGGCTTCATCGAGCAGCACCTGCAGCGCCGGCACATCGGTGTCCCACTCGACGAGCGTCGGCACGCTGCCGAAGCGGTTCAGCGCGTGCGCGTACACCGACCACACATCGGGCCGCACACGGCTGCCGTGGTCGTCGATGACGATGTCGTCGGCTTCGCAATACCCGGCCAGATGAATCTCGCCGACGATTTCTAGCGGCAACGCATCGACATAGGTCTTGCAGTGCGCGAGCGGATTCGCCACGCCGAGGTTCAGCGCGTTGACCATGATGTTGTTGACGTCGAGCAGCATGCCGCAGCCGGTGCGCCTGCACAGCTGCGCGAAGAACTGCGGCTCGGCGATCGCGTCGTCGGCGAACGACAAGTAAGCCGACAGGTTCTCGACCAGGATAGTCCGGCGCAAGCGCTCCTGCACCTGCGTGACGTTGCTGCTGAGGATGTCGAGCGCCTCGTCGGTGAACGCGATCGGCAGCAAGTCGTTGGCATGCAGCACCGCGGCAGCGCCGGCACGCGGCGCGCGCGCGAAGCAGGCGTGGTCGGAGACGCGCGCCGGCTCGACGCGCTGCGCGAGGCGCGCCAGCCGATCGAGATGCCACGGGTCGACGCCGGCGGCAGAGCCTAGCGCGAGGCCGACGCCGTGCAGGCTCACGTCATAGCGCTCGCGCGCTGCGTGCAGCACTGCGAGCGCAGCGCCGCCGTCGGCAAAGAAATTCTCCGAATGGACTTCGACGAAGCCGAGCGGCGGCGTGCGGTCCATCACCTCGGCATAGTGCGGCTGGCGCAGGCCGATGCCTGCGCGCTGCGCTGCCACCGAGGTGCGCGGCACGGATTACTTCTTGACCGCGGCCATCGCCTCTTCGGCGTTCTTGCCGCCCAGCTTGGCGCAGGTGCCCTTGGCGACGTAGCGCCATTCGTCGGCACCCATGTCGGCCTTGTTCTGGCCGGCGCACGAGTGCGTGCCCGACAGGTTCGCGCAATCGTTCTGGCCGGCCTTGGCAATGCCGTAGCACTTTTCCTTGCCGCCGGTCTTCTCGTCAGCGGCGTTGACGCCGGACAGCAGGCCGAGGGCCAGCACGGACGCGAGGGCAGACGAGGCAATGAAACGCTGGTTCATGAAAAATCTCCTGTCATGGTCGATGAGTGTGACGCGACTGCGCCGGCGATGAAGAACAACGAGCGTATGTCGGAGCAGGCTGCCAATCCTTACACTGCGGGGTCCCGACTTCTTCCCGATTCGGATGAGTGATTTTGCCCGTCAAGTCGAGGTCTTGCGACCCCAGCTGCTGCGATTCGCGCGCGCCCAGCTGCGCAACGACGCCTGGGCCGAAGACGCCGTGTCCGACACCGTGCTCGCCGCGCTCGAAAAGCCGCAGTCGTTTGCCGGCGGATCGCAGCTCAAGACCTGGCTCGTCGGCATCCTCAAGCACAAACTGATCGACCAGCTTCGCCGCCACACCCGCGAGATCGCGTCGAGTCCCGACGATGACTCTGAGCTCGAAGACCTGGTGTTCGTTCCCGACGGCCACTTCCGCGATCGCGATCAGGACTGGGGAAATCCCGAGGGGGCCTTGCACGAGCGCCAGTTCTTCGTCGTGCTGCAGGCCTGCGTCGACCACCTGCCGCCGACGCAGGCGCGCGTTTTCATGGCACGCGAATGGCTCGAGCTCGACGCCAAAGAAATATGCAAGGAAATGAGCCTGAGCTCGACGAACTTGTGGGTCCTGTTGCACCGAGCGCGCCTTCGCCTGCGTGAATGCCTGCAAGCGAGGTGGTTCGCAGTGGCAGCCGCCAAGGGTTGAGACGAATGAGCACCATCAGGAAGTTCTTCAAGCGCAGCTGCCGCCAGGTGTCGCGTCTCATCTCCGACCGCGAGGAGCGGCCGTTGGGCCCGATCGACCGCGTCGCACTGCGCCTGCACCTGAAGGTCTGCGACACCTGCACGCGCTACGAGCAGCAGGTGAAGTTCATGCGGCGCGCGATGGGGAGTTGGAAGAATTACGCGGACGAAGAGTGACTTTGGCGTTGGAGACTAGAAAACGCGTAGACAGCCAGCGCCACGCCGAGCGCCGCCAGCCAGGCGAGGCCGTACGCGAGCGCCGCGCCGACAACCGGCAAGCCGGCATACAGCACGACGAAGAACGTGACGAAGCCGAACAGGCCGCGAACGAACCCCCACAGCAATGCGGCGGTTGCCACCGCGCCATGCCGCGGCAAGGTGAAGCACGGCAGCACGTTGCCGGTGATCGGCGCCGCCAGCAGCAGGCCGCTGACCAGCGCTGAAAACAGATCGGCACCGAGCATGATCGCCGCCGCGATCGCGAGCGCCGCCGCGACGCGCAAGACGAGCTCAGCCTGCGGAATCGTCACCACCGACGCATCGTCCCCGTTCCCGCGCACCGGCATCGCGGCCATGCCCGCCAGCGGCGCCGACATTGCCAGCGCACACGCGGCAACCGGCGGCAACGCGAGTGACGACAGCGCCCATCCGAGCGCAACGAACACGCCGTTCGCGACCAGCAGCGCGCCGTACCAAGGCAGCACTCGCGCCGCATGCGCGAAGCTCACCATGTGCGCGACCATCGCCGGCAGGCACACGAGTGTTGCGAGGGCGATCGCACGCACCTGCTCGACCGGTTGCTGCAGCAGCAGAAAACCGATGATCGGTCCGGCGATCATCGGCATCCCGGCCAAGGTCCCGGCGACGCTGTGGCCGTAGCGCCGCGCTGCCAGCGACGCCAGCAGCACCGACGCGGCGACGAGGCCGAGCTTGAGCGCGAACAGCACGCCGCGTCAGCGCGGGCTGCCGAAGCCGCCGCCGCCCGGCGTCTCGATGACGAACATGTCGCCCGGCTGCATCTCGGTCGAGCCGATGTGGTCGAGCAGCTCGACCTCGCCGTTCGCGCGCTCGACGCGGTTGATGCCGACTGCGCCGGGCAATCCGCCGGCCACGCCGAAGGCGCCGCGGTGGCGGCCGTTGGACAGGATCGACGCGGTCATCCGTTCGAGA
>VBCQ01000328.1 GCA_005882155.1 Betaproteobacteria bacterium | reverse complement strand
TCAAGGGCTACGGCGGTGCTGTGCAGCCGGAGAGTCTGGTTCCGTTCATCGTCGAACTGCGTGATCGCGGCGACGTGCCTCGGCTCGCTGCGCAGACCGTGCCTGATGTGCAAGGCCAGCCGACGCCGTTGGTGACGATGGCCGCCTGCTACGCCAACGACATGCAGACGCGCTTTTGCACGGTGCGCGTGCGGCTCGACTGCATTGCGACGCTGTTGAAGCTCCAACAGGATGCCGTCGTCTCGCCGGTCAAGATCGGCGATGCGCTCGGCTGGCACGACGCAACGCCGCTGGTCGCGGTGATCGATCACGGCATCGCGTTTCTGAACCGACAGTTCCACATCGATGGGCAGCCGCGCATCCTGCGGCTGTGGGACCAATGGTCGGGAAGCGCCCAACAACCCGCTCCGGTCGCGCCTCCATGGACGGCGGAAATCGCCCACGGCTACGGCCGCACGATCAGTGCTCATGAGATTGCCGCGCTGATCGCATCTGACGGCGATGAGCTCGCCTGCTATCGCAATGTCTTGCGCTACGAGCCCGTCGCCGGACGCGTCGCCCACGGCACGCACGTGCTCGACGTGGCGGCAGGCTGGCCCGATCCGCTCGGCGCGGGCAGCACGATGCCGTTGCCGATCGTCGCGGTGCAGCTGCCGTGGCTGCCGGAGAAGGACGTCTCCGGCGCCTCGCTGTGCGTGCATGTGCTCGACGCGATGCGCTTCATCCTCGACAGTGCAGGGCCGGACCGCAACGTCGTCGTGAACCTGAGCGACGGCGCGATGGCCGGCTCGCACAACGCCGGGTCGATCGTCGAGGACGCCGTCGACGAGCTGCTCATCGATCACCCGGGCATGTCGCTCGTCATCGCAGCCGGCAACGGCTACATGGCGCATGCCCATGCGCAAGGCGTGATCGGCGATGGCCCGCAAGGCGGCAACGTCATGGTCACGCTGACGACACCCGGCGGAGACACCACCATCGCCGCCGCGGTGGACACGTCGGCGTGCTGGCCCGTCAACGGATCGCCGCAGGCTGCCATCATCCATCGCCGCGAGGTCGCCAACGGTGATGGGCAGCTCGCCCTGCTCGCGCTGCGCCCGAGCCGTCCGCCGCGCCCCGGCGACAGCGGCGCGCCGCACGGCGTCTGGACGGTGAGCTTGAGCAATGCGGCGGATCGCCCGGTCGCATTCGAAGCCTGGGTCGAGCGCGACGATCCGCCGTTCGCCGAGCACGGGCCGCGTCGTCAGTCGCACTTCGTCGACAACGGCGAAGGCTGGATCTCGGGGCAGAACACATTGAATAGCGTGGCCACCGGCGAGTCGCCGATCGTCGTCGGCGGCTATCGATTGGTCGATGACGGCGTCGCCGCGTACTCGGCTGCCGGCGCGCCGCGCGATCTCGGCAAGAAGCCAACCCTCGTGGCCCCGAGCGACGACGGCATCGCGCTGCCGGGGCTGCGTGCCGCGGGCAACCGATCGGGCTCGAGCTCACGCATGGACGGCACCAGCGTCGCTGCGCCGATCGTCACCCGGCTGATCGCGAACGCGCTCGCCGCCACCGGGCCCGCCGGCCGCGTTTACTCGGCCGCCGAGATCAAGCAGGCGCTGCGCGCGCAAGCGACGCCGGCCGATCCGCCGCCGGACCCCGAGCACGCGTCGGTCAAGGCCGATCAGGCACTGCGCGTCGGCAGCGGCTGGATTCGCCTCGGCAGCGCGTTGCAGCTGCCGCCCTGACGCCGCCTCTCACCAGCGCGCCGGCAAGGTGTGCTGCAAAACGAAGCGCTGGTTCACGGAGCTGACATGGCCGCCGAGCTCGAGGTCACGCAGCAGGCGGCTGACCATCTCGCGCGAGCAGCCGACGCGGCTCGCGATGTCGGCATGCGTCAGGCGCTCGGCGACGACGCGCGTGCCGTCGGCCTGCGGTACTGCGACCTCGTACAGCAGGCGAACCACCCGCCCATAGACATCGAGCAGCGCCATGCTGCGCGCGCTTTGCGTCGCCATCCGCGCGCGGTGAATCACCCGCGACAGCAGCTCGAACGCGAACTCGGGGTGGGCCGCGATGTGCTCGCGCAAGGTCTGCCGCGTAATGACGACGCAGACCGTCGGCTCGAGCGTGATCACCGAGGCGGAGCGCGGGCCGCCGTCGAGGCTCATCTCGCCGAGGTACTCGCCGGGGCCGTAGACGCCGTAGACGATCTCGCGATCGCGGTCGTCGATGGAAAACGCCTTGACGCGACCCGACATCACGATGAACTGGGTGTCGCCGTGGTCGCCTTCCTGGATCAGCAGCGTGCCCTTGCGATAGCGCCGCGGCTGGCCGCGCTCCGCCAAGCCGCGCAAGGCATCGGGGACGGGAAGCGGGTCGACAGTGGCTCGAGTGGCGGCGTCCATGGGTTGGCGGTTTTCGCGCGAGGCGGCCGGAGGAGCCCGACGTGCGCGAAAACTCTATCACGCTGGCCTCGGCGGGCCGCGTGACGCCGCTCAATGAGCGCTCAATGAACCACCGGGCGCGCCGCTGTCTTCACTGCCGGCGTGATTGGCGGCAGGACCGCAACCCGATTGACGAGCTCGCGAATGCTCGCCGTCTGCGTTTTGACCCGAATGTTGCAGATGTGCGAGCGCACCGTCGAGATCGCGACGCAGTTCTCGATCGCGATCTCCTTCGGCTTCATGCCGCTGCAGATGCGCTTGAGCACCTGGGTCTCGGCGTTCGTCAGGTCGTGGCTGCGGGCGAAGAAGTCGACCGTCAAGGTCTCGGCCGCCGGACGCTTGCCGAACACGAGCAGTACCAGCGTGTCGCCGGTGTGCTCATCGGATGGCATCGGCACGGCGGCGATCGAGACGCTGCGGCCGTTGTGCCCGACGCTGAACAGCGTGCGCCGGCCGCGCTGCGCATCGACCAGCGCGGCGTGCAACACGCTCTGGTCGCTAGCCTGACGGCCCAGCACGCGCCCACGTGCGAGCACCAGCGGCCCGTCGCCGAGCAGCTCGTGATGACCGAGCTGGTTGGCGTAGCGCATCGCGCCGCCGGCGTCGACGAGCACCATGCCGTGGTCGATTTCGTCGAGCACGCGCATCAGCAATCCGGCGCTTGCGCCGGGGCTCGCGAGATCGGCGATCGCGATGGCCGCCGGCAAATCATCGAGGCCGTGGCCGACAATGTGGCTGAGTTCCATCGGGTTTCCTTCCGCGCTCGTGCGGCCCTGGAATGCAAGGCTTTGAGTGCAGCTTAGGTAACCGGATGTGCGGCTGGTGGTGAATCCTCTACTCAATGCTTGTGCGGAATTCACGTCGCCCCGGTTCATGTCAGTTTTCCACGGCGCCGAAGCGTCACCCACGATGCATGAATCGCTGCAGCCAAGCGGCAGCCGCGGATCCGGCTTCGCCGGTGCG
>VBCQ01000329.1:6307-8871 GCA_005882155.1 Betaproteobacteria bacterium | reverse complement strand
AAGGCGGAAGCCGATCGGCGGCAAGCAGAGGCGGCGCATGCGTGAACGGTTCCCCAACCATACCAACCCGTTCGGGCTGAGCTTGTCGAAGCCCTTCGACAGGCTCAGGGCGAACGGGACTACCCGTCGTGAGATGCGACATGCTCAATAAAACCATCGAGATCCAGGTCCTGCGCTATCGACCCGAGCAGGACGACAAGCCGCTGTGGCAGAGCTACCGCGTGCCCTTCACCGACGACATGTCGGTGCTGCAGGGCTTGCAGCACATCAAGGACGAGATCGACGGCACGCTGAGCTTTCGCTGGTCGTGCCGCATGGCGATCTGCGGAAGCTGCGGGATGATGGTCAACGGCAAGCCGAACCTGTCGTGCAAAACCTTCCTGCGCGACTTGTTGCCCGGCCCGGTGCGCATCGAGGCGCTGGCGCACTTTCCGATCGAGCGCGACCTGGTCGTCAGCGTCGGCGAGTTCGTCAAGAAGCTCGAAAGCATCAAGCCCTACATCATCCCGAAGGAGCCGCGCACGCTGGCGCAGGGCGAGTACCTGCAGACACCCGAGCAGCTCGAGCAATTCGAGCAATACAGCTCGTCCACAGTACGGACTGGACCCGAGCTTCATGGGCCCAGGCGTGCTGGCGCTGCTGCACCGCTACAACGCCGACTCGCGCGACGGCGGCCGCGAGGAGCGCATGCAGACCGTCAACGCCGAGGAAGGCGTGTGGAGCTGCACGGCGGTGGGCTACTGCTCCGAGGTCTGCCCCAAGCACGTCGACCCGGCCAACGCGGTGAACCAGAACAAGGTCGCGAGCGCAAAAGACTACTTCCTGCGCTTTCTGTCTCCGAAGGGAGCCACGACATGAGCAGCAAAGCTGTACCGCGGCGCCCGTACGTCAGGCCGATGCAGGGCTGGTGGCGGCGCGACCCGTTCTTCGTTCGCTACATGTGGCGCGAAGCCACTGCGTTGGCGGTGCTCGTCTATGCGATCGTGCTGACGGTCGGCGTCGTTCGCCTCGCCCAAGGCGAAGCAGCGTGGAACCGCTGGCTCGATGCGCTGCAAACGCCGGCGTCGATGCTGCTGCATGTCGTGCTGCTGATCGCCTTCGTGATTCACGCGAAGAGCTGGTTCGAGATCATGCCGAAGACGATGCCGATGATGTTCATCGGCGGCGAGCGCGTGAGCGGCACGGCGATCACCCGCAGCGGCTGGGCCGCGACCGTGATCGCGTCCGTCGTCCTCTTCGGATTGACCTGGTGGTGGCGCTCATGAAGCGATCGAACGCACCGATCTTCTGGCTGCTCTTCGGCGCCGGCGGCAATGCTTGCGTTGGCGCAGAACTGGCTCGGCAAGGGATTTCTCTTCGTCGTCATTGCGCTTTTCGCCTGGCACGCGGTGCACCGCATCTATCACAGCCTGCACGATTTCGGCGTGCCCACCGGCGCGCTGGCCAAGGCGGTGTGTTACGGCAGCGCGCTGCTGTTGACGCTGCTGGCGGCCGGGGCGCTGCTGTCGCTCGGCTTCTAAGCCGGCGCAACCCGAATCGCCGCCTTCTCCGCGACCGCCAACAGGCGGTCCAGCAACTCGAACGTGTCGCGTGATTGCGGCGATTCGTCGACGAGCCAGCGCGCGAAGGTCGCGAGGTAAATCGACGTCAGCGCCGCTTCGCCGACTTCGCGACGCCAGCCGACTTCGGGCAGCAGCGCCACGTCGCGGATCCATTGCACCGTGCGGCTGATGCGCATGATGCCCATGGCCTGCAGATGCAGGTGCTCGGGCTGGAACTTGTAGCGCAGCATCACGAACGTCAGCCGGCGATGCGGCGCGAGCACGGCCAGCCACGCGGGGATCGCCGCATGCAGGCGTCGGCGCGGCAACGGCGTCCTTGTGCTCGAAGTGGCGTCGCACCTCGGTCAAGCTCAGGCCCGCCAGACGCGCCACCTCATGCAGATGCACGGCGTCCCAGCCACGCTGCTCGCCGAGCGCGAGCGCCGCATCGAGAATCGCGTCGCGCCCGTTGTCGAGGGCGACCGGCGCGATGCTGACCAATCTCATCGCAACTCCAGGTGATGAGCAAAGTTATACGGCGCCACGTCTCGAAGGCAAGCCGATTCGGGGCTGCGAGGCGCCGCGCATTTGACCCAGCGCAAGCCGGGGTGCAGTGGGCAGTGTCCCAATGGACTTGCACCGCCCCCGCAAGCTCGCATCCGGTGCACGAAGGAACTTCAACATGTCTGCCTGGCTCGCAAACACCGCTGTCTCGGTGCTGATGATTCTGGTCGTCACCGGCACGTTCTTCTTCATCACCACACGCGGCACCCTGCTCGTGCGCGGGCTGCTCCCGGGGGTGCGACAGCCGGCCGACCATGTCTACCCGATCTACTCCAACATGCACCTGATCCGGCTGGTCGACTTCCAGCCGGTCATCGCGGCGATCCTGCTGTTCCAATACGACCGGCTGGTGACGACCATCGTCAACGGTCTGCACGCGAGCGACCTGCGCGGCAAGCGCGCTCTGATCACGTCGTGCGCCTTCGGCAACGTGATGCCGAGGGTGGCGCATGCGGCACG
>VBCQ01000329.1:636-6236 GCA_005882155.1 Betaproteobacteria bacterium | reverse complement strand
TCGGTCGACGCGAACGTGCTGTTCTTCCTGCTGCATGAATTGCCGCACGAGCTGAAGCAAGTGGCGCTGAAGGAAGCGTGCCGCGTGCTCGCGCCGGGCGGCAAGCTCTATCTGGCCGAGTTCCATCGCCCGCACCCGCGCATGTTGCGCGCGCTCAGCTGGACCTACTTCAAAGTCTTCGAGCCGCTCGGCCTCGCGCTGTGGACGAGCCACGATCCGCTGGCACAACTGAGCGCGATGCAGGGAATGAGTTGCGAACGCCAGACGGTGTTCTTCGGCAACTTCCAGGTGATCGTCGCGACCAAGGCGCTCGACAGCGCCGGTCGGTGAAGCGGCCGCGGAATTGACCCACGTCAAAGGCCGCATGGGGTCGAGGACGAATCATTCCCGCATTGCCATCCGCGCCTTGCCGCCCTCATGCTCAGAGCCACCGACATCGCCTGCTCACGCGGAGAACACCGCTTGTTCGACGGCGTCAACTTCACGCTCGAGCGCGGCGAATGGCTGCACGTCAAAGGCGAAAACGGCGCCGGCAAGACCGCCGACGACTATCGCCGCGCCTTCGTCTATGTCGGCCACCAGGCCGGATTGAAGGACGAGTTGACGCCGCTCGAGAACCTGCAGCTTGCACTCGCGCTCGACGGCTTCGCAGCCGACGACGCCGACCTGCTGCGCTCGCTGCGCCGGATCGGCCTCGCGGGGCGCGAGCACCTGCCGTCGCGCGTGCTGTCGGCCGGGCAGAAGCGGCGCGTGTTGCTGGCCCGGCTGCTGCTGCGTCCGGCCCAGCTGTGGGTGCTCGATGAGCCGTTCACCGCGCTCGATGCCGCCGGCGTCGTGCTGCTGTCGTCATTGATCGCCGACCACCTTGCAAGCGGCGGCATCGCAGTGCTGACGAGCCACCAGGCGATCCCGCTGCCGCGCTGCAAGGAGGTGGCGCTGTGAACGCGCTCGTCGTCACGCTGCGGCGCGACCTGCTGCTCGCCGGCCGGCGCCGCAGCGAAGTATTGACCACCCTCTTCTTCTTCATCGTCGTGGTGAGCCTGTTCCCTCTGGGGATCGGCCCCGAGCCTGCACTGCTGCGCCGCATCGGCCCGGGTGCGCTGTGGGTCGCGGCGCTGCTCGCGACGCTGCTCGGCCTGCCGCGGCTGTTTGCCGCTGACCATGCCGACGGCACGCTCGAGCAGATGGCGCTGTCGTCGCAGTCCTTCGTGCTGCAGATGGCAGGCAAGGTCGCCGCGCACTGGCTGCTGTGCGGCCTGCCGCTGGTGTTGCTGTCGCCGATCCTCGGCTTGCAGTTCGGCATCGAAGGCGATGCACTGTGGGTGCTGATGCTGTCGCTGCTGGTCGGCACGCCGCTCTTGAGCCTGATCGGCGCGATCGGCGCGGCGCTGACGCTCGGCGTGCGCGGCGGCGGCGTTCTGCTGGCGCTGCTGATCCTGCCGCTGTTCATCCCGGCGCTCGTTTTCGGCGCCGGATCGGTCGACGCTTTCAGCGCGGGCCTGAGCGTTCGCGGCCACCTGTCGGTGCTCGGCGCGATGCTCGCGCTGGCCACCTTCTTCGCCCCCTGGGCCACCACCGCGTCGTTGCGAATCGCAATGGAGTGACATGAAGTCCCACCATATCCGCAGCTTCCACTTCGCCTCGCCGGCCACCTTCTATCCGCTGGCGGGACGGCTGCAGCCGCTGTTCATCTCGCTCGCGCTGGTGCTCGCCGCGATCGGTCTGTGGATCGGCCTTGTCATCGCGCCCACCGATGCGCAGCAGGGCGAGGGCTACCGGATCATCTTCGTGCACGTGCCGGCGAGCTGGATGTCGATGTTCATCTACTGCGTGATGGCGTTCTGGGCGGCGGTCGGACTCGCGTTCAACATCCGCCTCGCCGCGATGATGGCCAGCGCGCTGGCGCCGACCGGCGCGCTGTTCACGGCCCTGTCGCTGCTGACCGGCTCGCTGTGGGGCAAGCCGATGTGGGGCACCTGGTGGGTGTGGGATGCGCGGCTCACGTCCGAGCTGATCCTGTTCTTCCTCTATCTCGGCTTCTTGGCGCTGCAGGCAGCCATCGACGACCCGCGTCGAGCCGACAAGGCCGGTGCCATCGTCGCGCTGGTCGGCGTGGTGAACGTGCCGATCATCTATTTCTCGGTGCGCTGGTGGAACACGCTGCACCAGGGCGCGTCGGTGTCGATGACGAAGTCGCCATCGATGGCGCACACGATGCTGTGGGCGATGCTGGTCATGGCGCTCGCCTTCTGGATGTACTCGATCGCCGTCGCGCTGGCGCGGGTGCGCAACATCATTCTCGAGCGCGAACGTCAGACCGAATGGGTGCGTCATGCAATGGCATAGCGTCGATGAATTCCTCGCGATGGGCGGCTACGCCCTCTACGTCTGGGGCAGCTTCGGCGCCTGCGCGCTGGCGATGATCGTCGAGCCCTGGCTGCTGCGCCGCGATCGTCGGCACCTTCTGAGGACCATGCCATGAAGCCACGCACCCGGCGACTCGCGATCATCGTGGCCGGTGTGGCAAGCGTCGGCGTCGCCTCGGCGCTGGTGCTGAACGCGCTGAACAGCAACGTCGCCTTCTTCTTCACGCCGACGCAGGTCAATGCAGGCGAGGCGCCGAAGGGGCATGCGTTTCGCGTCGGCGGGCTGGTCAAGCAAGGCAGCCTGCAACGCAAGCAGATGACGGCGCGCTTCGTCATCACCGACACCGCGCGCGAGATGACGGTCAGCTACACCGGCATCCTGCCCGACCTCTTCAAGGAGGGCAAAGGCGCGGTGGCGCAAGGGCGCCTCGACGAGCGCGGCGAGTTCGTCGCCAGCGAAGTGCTCGCCAAGCACGACGAGAACTACATGCCGCCCGAGGCCCAGCACGCGGTCGACGTGGCGCATGGAAAGGCAAGGAAATGAGTGCTGAGCTCGGTCATCTGGCGCTGATCTTGGCGTTGCTCGTCGCGCTGGTCCAAGGCGTGCTGCCGATCGTCGGCGCACAGCGCGGACACGCGGCATGGATCGCGATCGCGCGCCCCGCGGCGCAGACACAGTTCGCGCTCGTCGCCTTCGCATTCGCCTGCCTCAGCTACGCGTTCCTCCACAACGATTTCTCGGTGCTCTACGTCGCCCAGCACTCGAACTCACAGCTGCCGACGATCTACCGCGCCGCGGCCGTGTGGGGCGGACACGAAGGCTCGCTGCTGCTGTGGCTGCTGATGCTCAACGGCTGGACGCTGGCGGTGAGCCTGCTGTCGCGCCAGTTGCCGCGCGCGATGGTGGCGCGCGTCGTCGGCGTGCTTGGTCTCGTCGCCAGCGGTTTCCTGCTCTTCATCCTGCTCACGTCGAACCCCTTCGACCGCTTGCTGCCGGCGGCCGCCGACGGGCGCGACCTCAACCCGCTGCTGCAGGACCCCGGCCTGGTGTTCCATCCGCCGATGCTCTACATGGGCTACATCGGCTTCTCGGTGGCCTTCGCGTTCGCGATCGCCGCATTGCTCAGCGGTCGGCTCGACGCGGCGTGGGCACGCTGGTCGCGGCCGTGGACGACCGTCGCGTGGATCTTTCTCACGCTCGGCATCGCGCTCGGTTCCTGGTGGGCCTACTACGAGCTCGGCTGGGGCGGCTGGTGGTTCTGGGACCCGGTGGAGAACGCGTCGTTCATGCCGTGGCTGGTCGGCACCGCACTGATCCATTCGCTCGCGGTGACGGAAAAGCGCGGCTGCTTCAAGAACTGGACCGTGCTGCTCGCGATCGGCGCGTTCTCGCTGTCGCTGCTCGGGACCTTCCTCGTGCGCTCAGGCGTGCTGACCTCGGTGCACGCGTTCGCGACCGACCCGCGGCGCGGCATCTTCATCCTCGCCTTCCTCGTCGTCGTGATCGGCGGCTCGCTGCGCGAGACGCTGCTGCTGGTCAACAACGTGCTGCTCGTGGTCGCTGCCGGCTCGGTGCTGCTCGGCACGCTGTACCCGCTGTTCATCGATGCGTTGAATCTGGGCAAGCTCTCGGTCGGACCGCCCTACTTCAACGCCGTCTTCGTGCCGATCATGGTGCCGCTGCTGGCGCTCATCGCGATCGGGCCGCTGGCGCGCTGGAAGCAGCTCGACGCGCGCGACATGGTGCAGCGTCTGCGCCTGGCTGCCGTGATCGCGCTCGTCGCAGGCGCGGGCTTGCCGCTGCTGATGGGCCATTGGTCGCCGTTCGTCGCGCTCGGCCTGCTGCTCGCAGTGTGGATCGTCGCGAGCGGCGTGTTCCAGGTGCGCGAGCGGCTGAAGTCGGGCTTCGCGCCACCCTCGTTCTGGGGCATGCAACTCGCCCACGTCGGCGTCGCGGTGTTCGTCATCGGCGTGACGATGGTCAAGGGCTACGAGATCGAGAAGGACGTGCGCATGGCCATCGGCGACACCGTGCAGCTCGGCGGCTACACGCTGCGGCTGCTCGGCGTGAAGGAAGTGCCGGGCCTGAACTACATCGCGCAGCGCGGCGAGGTCGAGCTGTCCAAAGACGGCCAGGTGCTGCGCACGCTGGGCCCCGAGAAGCGCAGCTACTTCTCGTCGCCGATGCCGATGACCGAGACCGCGATCGACAGCGGCCTGACGCGCGACGTCTACGTCTCGCTCGGCGAGCGGCTGGACGGCAGCGACGCGAACGCCGCGTGGAGCGTGCGCGTGTACTACAAGCCCTTCGTCGTGTGGATCTGGGGCGGCTGCCTGTTGATGGCGTTCGGCGGCGGACTCGCCGCGGCGGATCGGCGCTATCGATTGAAGAAGCGGGAGACCGTGCTGCAAGGAGTCGCCGCATGAAACGCTTTCTGATTCCGCTCGCGTTGTTCCTCGCGCTCGCGAGCTTTCTCGCGGTGGGTTTGAACCGCGATCCTCGCGAGTTGCCGTCGCCGCTGGTCGGCCGCGCGGCACCCGGCTTCGAGCTGCCCCGCCTCGCGCCCGATGGCGCTCGCTTCTCGCCGGCCGACATGAAGGGCAAGGTGTGGATGCTCAACGTATGGGCGTCGTGGTGCGTGTCGTGCCGGCAGGAGCACCCGATGCTGATGGAGTTCGCGAAGAGCGGCGTGGTGCCGCTGATCGGCCTCGACTACAAGGACGCGCGCGCCGACGGGCGACGCTGGTTGGCGCAGCATGGCGATCCGTATGCGCTGTCGGCCGTCGATCTCGATGGCCGCGTCGGCATCGACTACGGCGTCTACGGCGTGCCCGAGACCTATGTGATCGACAAGGCCGGCATCATTCGCTTCAAGCAGATCGGGCCCCTCACCGCCGACGTGCTGCACGCCACCGTCTTGCCGCTGATCCGGGAGCTGCAGCGATGAAGTGGCTGTGGATGTTGATGCTCGCGACGTTCACGCTGTTCGCGCAGGCGAAAGAAGCGCTGCCGCTGGCTGAAGACGAAGCGGTGGAGCAGCGCCTGATCGCGATTGCCGACGAGTTGCGCTGCCTCGTCTGCCAGAACGAATCGCTCGCCGGGTCGCGCGCCGAGCTCGCGCAGGATTTGCGGCGTGAGATCCGCAGCCTCATCAAGCAAGGCAAGACCGACGCCGAGGTGCTCGATTTCCTGGTCAGCCGCTACGGCGATTTCGTGCGCTACCGTCCGCCGCT
>VBCQ01000329.1:0-578 GCA_005882155.1 Betaproteobacteria bacterium | reverse complement strand
GCCGCGCAACTGCTGGCTGGAGGTAAATCGTGAACGTCTTTCTGTTCGCAGCGGTCGGCCTCATCGGCTTCACGATATTGATGCTGTTGCGCCCGTGGCAGCGCCAGAGCGCCGAGCACGATGCCACGGCACGCGAGATCAACACGCGCATTTGCCGCGACCAGCTGGTCGAACTCGACCGCGACCTCGAGTCCGGCACGCTCGCCGCGGCCGATCATGCGCAGGCGAGCGCCGAGCTGCAACGCCGCTTGCTCGCCGACACCGCGCTCGCCGACACCGCGTCGGCCCAGATGCTTCGCACCCGCCACACTCCGCTGCTGCTGGCCGTCGCCTTGCCGATCGCCGCGACCGGCCTCTACGCCTGGCTCGGCGCACCCGCTGCACTGTTGCCGCAAGCCCCGCCCAGCGTGGCCGCCCACCCCGCCGTGACGGCGGCCGACATCGAGCAGATGGTGGCCGGCCTCGCCGCGCGCCTGGAGAAGAACCCGGCCGATCCCAAGGGCTGGTCCATGCTGGCGCGCTCGTACCGCGCGATGGGCAAGTTCGCCGAAGCCGAGCCAGGCGTAGAGGCCGGTCGC
>VBCQ01000327.1:2781-4573 GCA_005882155.1 Betaproteobacteria bacterium | reverse complement strand
CTTTGCGAATGCCGTGGCGCGGCGTGAAGGTGCCGGTCGGCGAGGTCTCGGTCATGCCCCAGCCTTCGTTGAGCTGGCAACCGCTGACGCGCTGGAATTGCTGCTGCACTTCGAGCGGCAGCGGCGCACCGCCCGACCCGCAATGCTTCAGCGAGCGCAGGTCGAACTTCGCCAGGTCGGGGTGCTGCAGCATCGCGGTGTACATCGTCGGCACGCCGGGGAAGACGCTGATGCGCTTGCCGGAGATCTCGCGCAAGGCTGCATCGAGGTCGAATCGCAGATGCAGCACCAGCTCCGCGCCGATCAGCACGCCGAACAGCATGCAGCCGGTGAGCGCATAGATGTGGAACAGCGGCAGCACGACGAGCATGCGCTCCTGCCCCGGCTCGAGCACGCGCGGTGTGCTGTCGACGATGGCCCAGACCTGGCTGCAGGCACTGCTCAGGTTGCCGTGCGTCAGCATCGCGCCCTTCGGCTCGCCGGTGGTGCCGCCGGTGTACTGCAGCACCGCGAGTGCGGTGTTCGGGTCGCCGATCGCGTGGCGCGTGTAGCGGCCGTCGTTGGCGATCAACTCGGCGAAGCGAACATGCTTCTCGTCCGCGGCGAAGTCGACGACCTGACTTCGCATCTGCTGCTGCACGGCTTGCGGCGCAGCAGTCATCTCGGCGACGTTGCCGACCACCAGCGCGCGCAATCGCGTCGTGCCGAGCAGGCGCTCCATCTGCGGCAGCATCGCCTGCAGATCGAGTGTGACGATGATGTCGGTCTCGCTGTCTTCGACCTTGTGCGCGAGGACTTTCTCGGCGTCGAGCGGGGAGTAGTTGACGACGACGCCGCCGGCCTTCAGCACACCGAAGAAGCAGACGATGTAATGCGGCGTGTTCGGCAGGTACAGCCCGACGTGAACGCCGAGGCCGACACCGAGCTTCTGCAAGCCGGCAGCGGCGCGGTCGCTCAACTGGTCGAGCTCGCGATAGCTGATCTTGCGGCCCATGAAATCGATGACCGCTTGGTCGGGCCAGCGCTCGACGGCGTTGGCGAGGATCTGCGGCACCGGCATCGTCGGCAGCTCGGCGTCCCAGCGAACGCCGGCGGGATAGGACTTGATCCACGGAAGTTCGCTCACGTCGTTCTCCAGGTGGTGAGGCTCAACGATAGCGCGCCAGCTCCAGCTTGGCGATCTGATTGCGGTGCACTTCGTCGGGCCCGTCGGCGAAGCGCAAGGTGCGCACCTGCGCGTAGTCGTAGGCGAGCGGGAAGTCGGCGCTCAAGCCGCCTGCGCCGTGCGCCTGAATCGCCCAGTCGATGACCTTGCACGCCATGCTCGGCGCGGCGACCTTGATCATGCCGATCTCCTTGGCCGCGAGCTTGTTGCCGACCTTGTCCATCATGTCGGCGGCCTTCAGCACCAGCAATCGCGCCTGGTCGATCAGGATGCGCGACTCGGCGATTCGCTCCAGCGTGACGCCCTGCTCGGCAAGGCGCTTGCCGAACGCGACGCGCGACAACGAGCGCTTGCACATGTATTCCAGCGCGCGCTCGGCCATGCCGATCGTTCGCATGCAATGGTGGATGCGACCCGGGCCGAGGCGCCCTTGCGCGATCTCGAAACCGCGCCCCTCGCCGAGCAGCAGGTTGCCCGCCGGCACGCGCACGTTGTCGAAGACGATCTCGGCGTGACCATGCGGCGCGTCGTCGTAGCCGAACACCGGCAGCGAGCGAACGATCGTGACGCCGCGCGTGTCGCGCGGCACGATGATCATCGATTGCTGCTTGTGGCGATCGGCGTTGT
>VBCQ01000327.1:1127-2661 GCA_005882155.1 Betaproteobacteria bacterium | reverse complement strand
CTGCAGGCGATGTTCGTCGCATCGCTCGACGCGACCTCGGGCTCGGTCATCGCGAAGCTCGAGCGGATCTTTCCGTCCAGCAACGGTGCCAGCCAGCGCGCCTTGTTCTCTTCGCTGCCGTAACGCTCGAGCACTTCCATGTTGCCGGTGTCGGGCGCCGAACAGTTGAAGGCCTCGGGCGACCACAGCACGCGGCCCATCACTTCGCAGACCGGCGCGTACTCGAGGTTCGTGAGGCCGGCACCCGATGTCGATTCGGGAAGGAACAGGTTCCACAAGCCTTGGGCTCGCGCCTGTTGCTTCAACTCTTCCATCAGCGGCAGCGGCGCCCAGCGGTCGCCGGCGGCCACCTCTTGCGAGTGTCGCTTTTCGTTGGGGTAGATGTGCTCGTCCATGAACGCGCTGACCCGCGCGATCAGGTCCTGCGTCTTCGGTGAGTAATCGAATTCCATCATGGCTCCGTCGGTTGTTCGTGTTCGTCGTGCTCAGCGCTTGGCGCGCGGCAAGGTTTCGACGGTCTGGTTCCACAGCGCCGAGCCGACGAGCGCCGACCCGCCGTCGACGAGCAGAACCGTGCCGGTGATGTACGCGGCGAGCGGCGACGCGAGAAAGACTGCGGCCTGGCCGATGTCGTCGACGCTGCCGTAGCGGCGCAGCGGAACGACCTGCTTGGCCTTCGCGTCGGCCTCGGGTGTCGACAGCCGCTTCAGGCCTTCGGTGCCTTCGATGGGGCCCGGCACGATGCTGTTGGCGCGAATGCCGAACTTGCCCCATTCGACCGCGAGGTTGCGCATCAGCATGTCGACTCCCGCCTTCGCGGCACCGACGTGCAGCTGATACGCCTGCGGCACGAAGGCCTGCGGTGCGGAGATGAAGATGATGCAGCCGTGCCGCTCGCGCAATTGCTCGAACGCGGCGCGCGAGGCGTGGAACGAGCCCAGCAGATCGATGTCGATGACGGTCTTGAAGCCGTTCGGGCTCAGCTCTTCGGCCGGGCAGAGAAAGTTGCCTGCGGCGCCGGCGACAACCACGTCGATGGGCCCGAGCTCGGATTGCGTGCGCGCGATCGCGCTGGCCAATGCAGCCGGGTCGCGCACGTCGGCGGCGACCGGCAGCACCTTGCCTTCGACATGCGCGTTCAGCTCGCGCAGGCCGATTGCAGCGTGGCCGAGCTTGTCTTGCGTGCGGCCGCAAATGCCGACGTTCGCGCCGAGCGCTGCGAAGTTCGATGCGACGCCGAGGTTGATGCCGCTGCCGCCGCCCGTCACGAAGACGGTCTTGCCGCGGAACAGGTCTTTCGGGAAGAGGCTGGGGTCGCTGATCATGGGGTGCGCCTATAGGCAGGTGTCGTCGAGACGGACGAGCGCCGGATCCAGCGAGCGCAGCAGCGCATGCTGCGGCCCCGTCTTCGGCAGCTCGTGCGTGAAGAAGTGATGCGCGGCGGCAAGCTTGCCGCGATGGAAGTCCGACTTGCCGTGCGGCACGGCGAGCGTCGCCATGCGCAGCCACAGCCATGCGATCACGGTGTGGCCGA
>VBCQ01000327.1:0-1117 GCA_005882155.1 Betaproteobacteria bacterium | reverse complement strand
TGGCGGTGGTGCGGGCCAGGCGGTCGGCCGCAGCCAGCACCGGCTCGCCGAGATCGGCGGGCGCCGCCGCCGCCGTCTCGCGGACGCGCGAAAGCAGCAGCGCCAGGCCGGCGCCGTCGCGCATCACGACCTTGCGGCCGAGCAGGTCGAGCGCCTGGATGCCGTCGGTGCCCTCGTGGATCGAGTTGAGCCGGTTGTCGCGGAAGAACTGCTCGACCGGGTGGTCGCGCGTGTAGCCGTGGCCCCCGAGCACCTGGATCGCCAGCGAGTTGGCCTCCGTGCCGTGGTGCGCGGGCCAGGCCTTGATCACCGGTGTGAGCAGGTCGAGCAGCCGGCCGGCGTCGCGCCGCTGCGCGGGGTCGGGTGCCACGGCCTGCCGGTCCATCAGCCAGGCGCCGTACAGGCACAGCGCGAGGCTGCCTTCGGCGACGCACTTCTGCGCCAGCAGCATGCGGCGCACGTCGGCGTGGCGAACGATCGGCACCGCGGGCGCGTGCGGGTCGTGGGCCGCACGGCCTTGCACGCGTTCGCGCGCGTAGGCGAGGGCATGGAGGTAGCCGGTGCAGGCCAGCATCGCGGCGCAGGTGCCGACGTTGATGCGCGCCTCGTTCATCATGCCGAACATGCAGGCGCTCGCCGAAGCGCAGCATCGCCGAGGTGGTGCCGCGCGAGCCCAGCTTGTGGATGAGGCCGGCCAGCGCCACGTCGTTGCGCGCGCCCACCGTGCCGTCGTCGTGCACGCGGTGCTTGGGCACGATGAACAGGGACAGGCCCTTCACGCCGGCGGGCGCGTCGGGCAGGCGCGCCAGCACGAGGTGCACGATGGTCTCGCCCAGCTCGTGGTCGCCGGCAGTGATGAAGATCTTCTCGCCGCGGATCGCGTAGACGCCGCCGGGGCGCGGCGTGGCGCGGGTGCGGATGTCGGCGAGCGACGAGCCGGCCTGCGGCTCGGTGAGCACCATCGTGCCGAAGAAGCGGCCGGCCAGCAGCGGCTTCAGCCAGCGCGCCTTCTGCGCCTCGCTGCCGTGCTCGCGAAGCAGGTTGGCCACGCCGATCGTGAGCGAGGCGTACGTCTCGATCGCGATCGACGCGCCCTTGAAGACGCCCCAGCAGGCGG
>VBCQ01000326.1 GCA_005882155.1 Betaproteobacteria bacterium | reverse complement strand
TGGGCGTCGATGGCATCGAGCGTGTGGATGTCGAGACGGCTTTCGATGCTGGTGATGCGCGCCTGCACCCAGCGGTTGCCGTGGCGCACCCAGTACTTGCGGCCGACTTGCGCGGGCTCGGTGTCGAGCCAGGCGAGGGTCGCCGAGAAGCGCTGCGCTTCGTGAATGGTTTGTGGCGTCGCGATCCAGTCGCCGCGCGACACGTCGAGCTGCCGGTCGAGCACGATGCCGGCCGATTGACCTGCCTCGGCTTCATCGACGACATCGCCAGCGAGGCGGACCTGCGCCACCGTGGCACTCAGTCCACTCGGGAACAGCTGCACGCTGTCGCCGGCTTTCACGCGGCCATGCGCGATGCGGCCCCACAGCGTGCGCGGCTGGTTGCCGGTGCCTTCGCCTTCGCGCGCCACGTACTGCACGGGGATCAGCAGGTCGCCGTCCTTGCGCTCTTGCGCGGGCGGCAGGCTCTCGAGCAATTGCAGCAACGACGGGCCCTGGTACCACGCAGCGTCGAGCGGCTGCGTCACGTTGTCGCCACGCAAGGCCGAGACGGGGATGATGCCGGCCACCGTGATGCCGGCCTGCTCGGCGAAATCGAGCAAGGCGTGGCGCACGGTTGTGAAGGCATGCGCCGGGTCGGCGACCGCGTCGAGCTTGTTGACGGCGAAGACGATGCTCGGCACGCGCAGCAAATGCGCGAGCAGTGCATGGCGGCGCGTCTGCGGCAGCAGCGGCAAAGGCTTCGCGGACACATCGAGCTTGGTGATGTCGACCAGCACGACGGCCGCATCGCTGCCGGCGGCAGCGGTGACCATGTTGCGCGTGTACTGCTCGTGCCCCGGCGCATCGGCGATGATGAACTTGCGCTGCTTGGTCGCGAAGTAACGGTAGGCGACATCGATCGTGATGCCTTGCTCGCGCTCGGCTTCGAGGCCGTCGGTCAGCAGCGACAAGTCGATCGGCGCGCCGGCGGCTTTTTTCTCGAGCGTGTCGAGCTGGTCAGCGAGGATCGCGCGGCTGTCGTACAGCAGGCGGCCGATCAAGGTGCTCTTGCCGTCGTCGACGCTGCCTGCCGTGAGGAAGCGCAAGGCGCGGTGGTCTTTGATCACGGGCACGGTTGCCAGCGGAGCCATCAGAAATACCCTTCCTTCTTGCGCCGCTCCATCGATGCGTCCGAGGTGCGGTCGTCCATCCGCGTCGCGCCGCGCTCGCTGATCGTGACCTTGAGCGTTTCGGCGACGATGTCGGTGGCAGTGAGTGCGGGGCTCTCGACCGGGCAGGTGCAGGTCATGTCGCCGACGGTACGGAATCGCACTTCCGCAGTCTCGACCGATTCGCCCGCTTCGAGCGGCGTCACTTCGGTCAGCGGCACGAGCAATCCCTTGCGGCGGATCACCTTGCGGTTGTGGGCGAAATACAAGCTCGGCAGCGGAATGTTTTCGCGCGCGATGTACAGCCACACGTCGAGCTCGGTCCAGTTGCTGATCGGAAACGCGCGCATGTGCTCGCCCGGCTTGATGCGTGTGTTGAACAGCGTCCACAGCTCGGGGCGCTGCTCCTTCGGCTGCCATTGGCCGAAGCTGTCTCGGTGAGAAAAGATGCGCTCCTTCGCGCGCGCCTTTTCTTCGTCGCGCCGCGCGCCGCCCATCAGCACATCGAAGCGATGCTCTTCGATCGCTTCGAGCAACGCGACCGTCTGGTGGTTGTTGCGCGACTCGAGCGGATGCGACAGGCGAATCGTGCCGCGTTGGATCGAATCCTCGAGGTGGCCGACGACCAGGCGCTCGCCCATCTCGGCGACGCGCCGGTCGCGGAACTCGATCACTTCGGGGAAGTTGTGGCCGGTGTCCACATGCAGCAGCGGGAACGGCAGGCGACCCTTGTATTGCCCTTCGCCGCTCTTGCTCTTGAACGCCTTTTCCGCGAGGCGCAGCACGACGCACGAGTCCTTGCCGCCGGAGAACAGCAGGGCAGGGCGCTCGAACGCGGCCACGGTCTCGCGCAGGATGAAGATCGCTTCTTCCTCGAGCCAGTCGAGGTGCGTGTGGTCGAGCTCGGGGAGCAGTTGCTCCACCGTCAACGGCGCGTTCATCTCTCTCCTCCGATCATCGATACGGCGGGCTCTTCATGCACATGCAGCCCGCACTCCTTCGCTTTCTCGTCTTCCCACCACCAGCGCCCGGCGCGGAAATCTTCGCCGACTGCGATCGCGCGCGTGCACGGCGCGCAGCCGATGCTCGGCATGAACTCGTCGTGCAGGGGGTTGAACGGCACATCGTTCGTCGCGATGTAGTGCCACACGTCGTTCCAGCTCCAGTCGGCGAGCGGATTGATCTTGGCGCGGCCCTTGTCGTCGACTTCGGTGAAGGGCACGTCGCCGCGGTTGTTCGATTGCTCGCGGCGCAGGCCGGTAACCCACGCGGCGCGGCCGGCCAGCATGCGTGCGAGCGGCTCGAGCTTGCGCAATCCGCAGCAGGCCTTGCGCAGGTCGATGCTCTCGTACATCGCGCGCTCGCCGTTGGTCTTGACGAAATGGACGACCGTCTCGGTGACCGGCTTGTAGACCTCGACTTCGATGCCGTAGCGCTGCGCGATGCGCGGGATCAACGCCGACGTTTCGGCGTGCAGCATGCCGGTCTCGAGCGTGCCGAGCGGGATCGGCAATGCGTGGCGCGCGATCAGGTCGGTGAGCACCATGTCTTCGGCGCCGAGGCTCGTGGATTGAACGATGCTTCCGGCGTGTTCGGCGGCAGCGGCTTGCAGCACGTCGATCGTGTGCGCGAGGCGTGCTTCGAAGCCGTCGGTGCGGCGGGCATACAGCGTTATCGCGCTCATATCGACGCGCCTGCGTTGACGAATTCTTCGGCGCTGGTGTTGACCTCGCCCGGTGGTCGCGCGAACAAAGGCCGGCCGTCATGCACGTCGCCCTGGTAGTGGCCGGGGAAGAAGCGCAGCGCCCGCTCGGCCGCGTCGATCGACTGGTCCGCGCGCAGCACCACCGCATCGAAGCCGGTTCGCTTGAGCAGCGGCAGCATGTCCACGAGGACCTCGCCGGTGGCGCGCACTTCGCCGGCGAAACGATAGCGCGAGCGCAGCAGGTGCGCCTGACTGTAGGCGCGGCCGTCGATCCACTTCGGGAACTGCAGCGCGACGACGCCGAGCCGCGGCAGGTCGGCGGCGAGTTCCTCGACGTCAGCGTCGTTGGCCAACAGCACACCGACCGGCATGTCGGCCGGCCACTGGTTGCGCACGCCGTTCCACTGCAGCTGGGTGAGCAGGCTA
>VBCQ01000058.1 GCA_005882155.1 Betaproteobacteria bacterium | reverse complement strand
ACGCGGCATCGAAGAACGCCTGGCCCGCGTCGCGGCTCTTCCACAAATACACGCCGCCGAATTGGGCGTCATCGGTGATCAAAAAATACTTTCGCGCAAGGCCGGACACCGAGCGATAGAACGGCGCCGACTTGTTGAACTCGGCGATCAAGGTATCACGGCTCACACCGGTCGGGATGCGAATGCGCACGATCGCGGCGGCCGCATCGCCGTCTGTGCCGACCGGCGTGCCGTTGTCGAGCACCAGCGGCGCGTCGAACATCGTCACCTGCGCCGCCGCGCCGCGCTGCGCGAGCACGCGAGCGTGCCAGGCCTCGTTGAACCAGGCCTTGGCTTGTGCGCGTGAGTTCCACAAATAGATGCCGCCGAACTTCGCATCGTCGGCGATCGTGAAGTACTTGTACGCGAGGCCCGGTACG
The DNA here is from genome assembly GCA_005882155.1 of Betaproteobacteria bacterium. GTDB lineage: Bacteria > Pseudomonadota > Gammaproteobacteria > Burkholderiales > Burkholderiaceae_C > Albitalea. The sequence goes on along the minus strand of VBCQ01000058.1, from coordinate 8,585 downwards.
GCCTCGTACTCGGCGATCGCGTCGCGGAACTTGCGGGCGACCACGACGCGCGGCACGTACCAGGGCAGGGGGATCTTGGTCACGACGACCACCGGGGTCGCATCGTCGTCGGTGCGTGGAACGGCGGTTTGTGCCGCCGCGAGTGACGACAGTGCGATCAATGCAGCGCTGATCGGCGCTCGGGTGCTCGTGCGCATGAGGGCCCTTTCGAAGGCGGCAGTCGACCGGGATTGCGCTGCCTCTTCTTTAGACCGCTCGGCTTCCGATTTTGTGACTGCTGCGCCTCAAACCGGCGGCGTGCGCGACAGCGCGACGACGACGCCGGCGCCGCCGACGGCGAGCACGAGCGTGATCCACATCAGCGTGCGCGTGCGCTTGCCCTGATGGCGAAACAAGCTTCGCCGCTCGGGCCAATACGAAGCGGGCTTGCGCATCTGTCTGGGCCTAGGGCAGAGGCGGCAGGGTCGACGCGAGCCAGACCGGCTCGATCCGGCCGGCTGCGACGCGGCGCGCGATCTCGCGGTCGATCGCTTCGGCATGTTCGATGTACGCATCGACCATGGCCTCGCCCGGGGGGATGTCCGACCCGAAGCGGCTGACGAGCCAGTCGCGGGTCACGAACGACTTCACAGGTCGGCCGCGAACGACCACGTGAAAGCACACGCTCGTCGTTTCCGGATCGAACCGAGGCGCAGAGTCCATCGCTGTCCGCCCAAGTCATAGGCGCGAGCGGGGCAACGCAGCGCGTTGCCCGCATCACGCGTTTTGCGATCAGCCGCGCTTGGCTTTGCTCGGCGCTTGCGTCGCCTTCACGGCTTGCGCGGTCACGGCGCTGTAGTTCGCTTGCGCCACGTCGGTGACTTGCTGAGCGGCCTTCTGCATGCCCTCGAACGCGTTGCTCGCGGTCGCGATGGCCGACTTCCACAGCGCGATGCCGCTCTCCGAGCCGGCCGGTGCGTTCTTGGCGACAGCTTCGAACACGTCGGCGAACGAGCCCTGCGCGCCGGTGGCGGCGGTACTGACCAGCTTGGCGACTTCGGCCTTCAGCGCAGCGCCGATGTCGTTGACTTGGCGGATGTAGGCGGCGGCCTTTTCGGTGTTGGGTTGCAGGGCTTCGGACTGCAGCGCGAACAGCGCTTGCGCATCCTTCACCGACAGCGCGGCGAGGCTCGTCGAGGCGGCATTGTCGAGCGCGGCCTTGGCCGTCTGCAGGTTCAGCGCGACCAGGCTTTCGATGCCTTCGAAGGCCTTGCCGCCGAGGCTGAACAGGGCTTGCGCGTTGGCTTTCTGGGTGGTGGCGAGTTGGTCGATGGTCAGCATGAAGTGCTCCAGGAGAGTGGGTTGATGAATTCGGTTCGGTGTAGCAGTTTGCTGCACTGCAACATACCCAGAGTCTATTCGCAGAATCGGCAAATGCAAGCGCGATTTGGTGCATTGCAACAAACTAGGGTGGAGTGCCTAGGACAGCACGCTCTCGCGCCGTCTGTGCCGGCCCCGGCTTGGGGCAGCTGGACCGGCGCTCAGACCTCGACGCTGACGATGTGCGCCTGAATCTTCGCGTCGACCGGTCCGGGGCCGAAGCGCTCGGCAATGTCGTCGGTGCACACGCGGGTGGCGGTCGCGAGATCGCCGCCGCGCGCGTCGATCTCATTGCGCAGCGGCGTTCCCTGGCAATACGCGATGGCGGGAATCTGCGCCGACGCCGCGCGACTGCGCGCTGCGACGGTCTCGATCGCGGGCGCGTTCGTGAAGCCGCCGCGCCGCAGATCCTCGACGATGGTGCTGAGGTCGTGATAGCCGTGCGGCGTGCGCGCCATGAAGCGCGGCGGGTCGCCCGGAAACAGACCGCCCAGCGCGATCGTGACGCGATCGGCGAATTCGTTCTCCTCGATGCGGTCCCACACGTTGAAGAGCAGCGTGCCGCCGGTGCCGAGCACGCGCCGCGCCTCGGCGAACGCCTTCGGCTTGTCGGGAAAGAACATCACGCCGAACTGGCAGACGACCACATCGAAGCTCGCGTCGTCGAACGGCAACTGCAACGCATCCGCCTGGCGCCAAGTGACCGGACGAGCCGTGCCGACCGCTGCCGCGCGGTCGAGCATCGGCTGATTCAGGTCGGTCGCGACCAGCGACACGTCGGCGGGCAAGGCCAGGCTCATCGCACGCGTCGCGACGCCGGTGCCGGCGGCGATTTCGAGCACGCGCCGCGGCCGCACGGCGGCCACTCTGCGCGCGAGGTCGGCCGCGTACGGCTCGAAGATCAACGGCACGAGGTAAGTGTCGTAAAGCTCGGGGATCGAGCCGGCGAACAGCTTGTCGGTGTTGTCCATCGTCATCGGGCCTCCGTCTGCAGCAGCGCGATCGTGTTCTTGTCGCGCTCGCCGCTGAAGTACTTCTCGATTGCGCGCGCGAACGCCGGCTCGCTCGGCACGACCCGCTCGAACAGCGTCATCGACGATCGAAACTTGATGTCGTCGGGCGCGCCGAAGATTTGCAGAGCCGTCTTGCCGGCGACTTCGAGAACGAGGCCGGTGCATTCCGCGAGCCGCGGCCCGAGCAGCGGATGCTGCCAATACGCCAGCGCTTCAGCGGCCGACGCGATGCCGTAGTGCCGTGCCGTCGCACTGCGGCCGAGCCCCTCGAGCTGCGGAAAGACGAACCACATCCAGTGGCTCGCTTTCGCGCCGCGCGCGAGCTCGCCGGTCACTTGCGCGTAAACCGGGTTCTGCGCGTCGACGAAGCGTTGGAGATCGTGCGGGTCGTCCATCCCGCTGAGCATAGTTTCAGTCGCCGTAGCTTGCCACTGCGGCATGGCTCGGGTCGACGTCTTGGCGGTACTCGTACAAGGCCGCAGAGCCGGTCGGTGCCGGCGCGCTGGCCAGTGCCGCGGCGGGTCCAACGGCCGCAGCGGGAAGCGCGGCGAGCGCTCGCGGTTCGCCGTGACGGTGCTCGGCGGCTGCATCGCAGGCCGTCAATGACATGCAGGCGATCGCACTCGCCGCTGCGAGCGCAGCGAGGCGGGAGGTTGTGAAAAGGCGGGCGTGAGTCGACATGGCAGGCTCCTTGTTCAATGCCGCTGCCTGAGTTGCTACTCGCCGGTTTGCGGTTCAAAGAAATCGCCGATGCTCGGTCGCGCCGTCGTTTGCACCCTTGACGGCCCTCGCGGCCGGTCCTACCGTGATCCGCTTGGTTGCAGACGACGGAGACCTCATGCCATGGCTGCTCACCGCATTGGAATGACCCGCATCCTCGCTTCAGCGCTGCTCGCACTCGCCGCCATGCCGGCGTTGGCGCAATCGGCGCCGTGGCCGAGCAAGCCGATCCGCTACATCGTGCCGTTCGCGCCGGGCGGCACGACCGACATCCTCGCGCGCGTCGTCGGCGAGAAGCTCGCGACCGCCCTCGGCCAGCAGATCCTCGTCGACAACCGCGCCGGCCAGGGCGGCTCGCTCGGCAGCGCAGAGCTCGCGCGCGCCGCGCCCGACGGTTACACGATCGGCGGCGGAACAATCAGCTCACATGCGATCAACGCGACGCTGTACGACAAGCTGAGCTACGACCCGGTGACGAGCTTCGCGCCGATCACGCTCTATGCGACGCAGCCCAACGTGCTGCTGGTGCATCCGAGCTTGCCGGCGAAGAGCGTCAAGGAGCTCATCGAGCTGCTGAAAGCGAACCCCGAGAAATATTCGTTCGGCTCGGCCGGCACCGGCACCTCGCAGCACATCTCCGGCGAGATGTTCAAGACGATGGCTGGCGTGAAGATGCAGCACATCCCCTATCGCGGCAGCGGACAGATGCTGCCCGAGCTGCTCGGCGGCACGCTGCCGATCGCGTTCGACAACATCGCGACGGCGTTGCCGCACATCAAGGCCGGCAAGTTGCGCGCGCTTGCGGTGACGACGGCGAAGCGCTCGGCCGTCGCGCCCGAGGTGCCGACGATGGCCGAGTCGGGACTCGCCGGCTACGAGATCAGCTCATGGCAAGCGGTGTTCGCACCGGCCGGCACACCGAAGCCGATCATCGACCGGCTCTACAGCGAGATCTCGAAGATCCTGCAGCTGCCCGATGTGCAAAAGCGCTTGTCCGACATGGGGCTCGATTTGAGCGGCATGCCGCCGCAAGAGCTCGCCGCACTGGTCAAGGCCGACGTGCCGCGGCTCGGCAAGATCGTCAAGGAAAGCGGCGCGAGGGCCGAGTGACGGTGGTCCTCAAGGCAGCGTGACGCCGGCCAGGCGATTGACTTCGGCCGGGTCGCGGCCGAGCTTCGTCGCCGCAGCGAGCAGTTCGGTCCAGGTGTTGGCATCGACCGGGATGCCCTCGGCCAGGCGCTTGGCGCGCATCTCGCGCTCCGGCTCGCCGGCGACGCGAACGCGGTCGACGCCGTCTTGCGGCGGCGACGCCTTCACCCAATCGATGAACGCTCGCATTTCGCTCGCGAACAGCGTGGCATCGGCCAGCCGCGCGGGATCGAAGAGGATCGTCAGCATGCCGTTCAGCACCCGCTGCTCGCCGCTCGCCGGCCGGTGCGTCGCGAGGCCACCGGCCAATGCGCCGCCGAGCAGCTCGCACACCAGCGCGAGGCCGAAGCCTTTGTGCTCGCCGAACGTGCGCAGCGCACCGAGCGGCTCGATCACGCCGAACTTCGGATCGGTGGTCGGCCGGCCTTGGTCGTCGAGCATCTGTCCCGGCGCAAGCGATTCGCCTTTATTGTGGGCGACACGCGTTTTGCCCTGCGCGATGATGCTCGTGGCCATGTCGAGAACGATCGGGTCACGCCCCGGCACCGGGATGCCGACCGCGAAGGGGTTGGTGCCGAAGCGTGCGTCGCTGCCGCCCCACGGCGCGACGATCGGCCGCGAGATCACGTTGGCGAAGTGCAGCGACACGAGCCCTTCGGCCACCGCCATCTCCGCCCACGCGCCGATGCGGCACAGGTGATGCGAATTGGCGAGCGCGACGATGCAGCTGCCATGCGCCTTGGCTCGAGCGATGCCGAGTTGCATCGCTTCCTGGCCGATGACCTGGCCGAAGCCGGCCTGTCCGTCGAGCGCGAGCAGCGTGCCGCTGTCCAGCCGCGTCAGCACATGCCCGTTCGGTCGCAGGCCGCCTTCGAGAAACGCGTTGGCATAACGCGGCAGCATTCCGATGCCGTGCGAATGGTGGCCGGGCAGGTTGGCATGCAGCAGGTTGTCGGTGACGATCTGCGCTTCGCGCGAGTCGCTGCCGAAGCCGCCCATGATCTCGTTCACCGCGACGCGCAGCCGCTCCAGCGGAATCAAGAAGGTCGAGGCCATCGGTCAGCGCAGCGGCAACTCGAGAATGATCTCGCCGTCGTCGAGCTTGCCGGTATGGCGGAACCCTGCCTTCAGATAGAAGGCTTCGGGGCAGCCGGCACCCGGAACATACGACACCGCAAGTGTCGAGAACAGATTCTTGCTTCGCACATGCGCAATGACTTGCGCGAGCGCCGCGGCGCCGATGCCCTGACCCTGGAACTGCGCATCGATCATGAAGCGCCACAAGTCGACCTCCGGCTCGGCGGGCGGCACCGCTCGAATCGATTCGTCGTAGAGCATGACGAAACCGGCAGGCGATTCGTCGGCATAGATCGCCCGGTACCACGCCTCTTCACTGAACAAGGCTTGCGCGAGCGAGACGGCGTTGCTCGCGACGAAGCGCTGCTGCTCAGGCCGCACTGCGAGGCGCGTGATCTCGCGGACGGTGTCGGCGCTGATTTCGCGAAGGGAGACGAGCATCGCGCAAGTGTGCGCGAGACTGGTCTGAACGCACAAGAAGCGCCCGGCGCGCCGAAGGCGGTTGCGCCGAACTGCCATCGCCTGCAACATCCCGAAGTCAAACGAGATGCCCATGAAGTACGAAGTCATCGCTCGAGGCCAACGTCTGGAGGCGTTCGGCGCTCACAGCGGCTACCGAATCAGGATGTCGACGCTGGCCGCGCCGAATTTGCCGACCTGGCCGGTGAGCGTGCACATCCGCGGCTCGGAGAGCGAAGACGAGGTCAAGGTCGACGTGCCGAAGCGCCATCTTTCCAGCCCGCGCGAAGCCTTCGATTTCGGCTACCAATGCGCCACGCTGTGGATCGATGCGCTCGACCATCGCGGCGCCTGAGCGTTCCGGCAGAAGGGACTTGTTCCGCCCTCGCTTCGTCGAGTATCTTGTCGTCGAAAGTCGTTGATCGCATGGAGGACCGAAGCATGGACACTCACGGCGAATTGCAGGCCACGACGCAGGCATTGGTGCAACGCGGCAAAGGCATTCTGGCGGCCGATGAAAGCGGGCCGACGATCGCCAAGCGCTTCAAGTTGATCGGCGTCGAGTCGACGGAGCAGAACCGGCGTGCGTATCGCAGCTTGCTGCTCGCGACGCCGGGGCTGTCGGAATTCATCAGCGGCGTGATCCTCTACGAAGAGACGCTGAACCAGTGCGCCGACGACGGCATGCCGCTCGCGCAATTGGCGCAGCGCCACGGCGTGGTGCCGGGGATCAAGGTCGACGCCGGCAAGATCGCGCTCGCGCATGCGCCGGGCGACGAGATCACCGAGGGCTTGGACGGGCTCGCCAAGCGGCTCGTCGGCTACAAGCAGAAAGGCGCGCGCTTCGCCAAGTGGCGCGCGATCTACAACGTGTCGCACAACTTGCCGAGCCGGCTCGCGATCAAGGCCAACGCCGATGCGCTCGCGTGTTACGCGGCCATCTGCCAGGAGCAGGGGGTCGTTCCGATCGTCGAGCCCGAGGTGCTGATCGACGGCGACCATCCGATGGCGCGCTGCGCCGAAGTCACCGAGGCGGTGCTGCACGAGGTCTTCCATGCGCTGCACCGGCACGCCGTGGTGCTCGAGCACATGCTGCTGAAGCCGAGCATGGTGTTGCCCGGCAACGAGCATGCGCCGGCGACGCCGGCCGAGGTCGCGGCGCAAACGCTTCGCGTGCTGCGGCGCACCGTGCCGGCTGCGGTGCCCGGCATCTTCTTCCTCTCCGGCGGGCAGACGCCGAGCGAAGCGACGCTGAATCTCGACGCGATGAATCGGCTCGGCCCGCACCCGTGGGCCTTGAGCTTTTCGTATGGGCGTGCACTGCAAGACCCGGTGCTGCACGCGTGGCAAGGCCAGTCCGGCAGCGTGCGCGACGCGCAGGCGGCGCTGCTCAAGCGGGCACGGCTGAACAGCGCGGCACGCCAGGGCAAGTACGACGCGGCGATGGAGTCGGCTTGACGCGCGCGGCGCGGGTGTCGCGACGGTCACTGTGCGCTTCGCTGCTGGCACTGCTCGGCGCTGTCGCAAGCGCCGTCGCGGCGCCGCCGAAAGTCGAAGACACGATCGCGCAGCGCGTTCAAGCGTGCACCGAATGCCATGGGCAGTCGGGTCGCGCGGCGAGCGACGGCTACTACCCGCGCATTGCCGGCAAGCCGGCCGGCTATCTGTACAACCAGCTGCTCAACTTTCGCGATGGCCGGCGCCGCTACGCGCTGATGACGACGCTGATCGACCCGCTGAGCGATGACTATCTGCGCGAGATCGCCGACTACTTCGGCGCGCTCGACCTGCCCTATCCGCCGCACCAGCCGGTGACGGCACCGGCCGATGTATTGCAGCGCGGCGAGCAGCTCGTGCTGCGCGGCGATGCAGCGCGCCAGCTGCCATCCTGCGTGCAATGCCATGGCCAGGCGATGACCGGCGTCGCGCCGGCGATTCCCGGCCTGCTCGGCTTGCCGGTCGACTACCTCATCGGCCAGCTCGGCGCATGGAAGATCGGCAACCGTCGCGCGGCCACGCCAGACTGCATGGCGCAGATCGTTCAGCGAATGGGCCCGCAAGACATCGGCGCGGCGGCGCGCTGGCTTGCCGCGCAGCCGGTGCCGGCGCAGAGCAAGCCGGCGAGCGCGTTGCCGCAGGCACTGCCGATCCCGTGCGGCGTGGTGGTCCAGGTGTCCAAACCGGTGGCGTCGAAATGAAACGCATCATCGTCGCGCTCGCGGTGTTCGGCGTGCTGCTCGTTGCCGTTATCGTCGTCGCGGTGCTCAACTTCCGCGACGAAGACTCTGTCGCGCCGGTCGAGCCCGGCGCGGCGGCGCGCTGGCTTGCCGCGCAGCCGGTGCCGGCGCAGAGCAAGCCGGCGAGCGCGTTGCCGCAGGCACTGCCGATCCCGTGCGGCGTGGTGGTCCAGGTGTCCAAACCGGTGGCGTCGAAATGAAACGCATCATCGTCGCGCTCGCGGTGTTCGGCGTGCTGCTCGTTGCCGTTATCGTCGTCGCGGTGCTCAACTTCCGCGACGAAGACTCTGTCGCGCCGGTCGAGCCCGAGTCGGCGGCGCGAACGGCGCAGCTGGTCGCTCGCGGCGAGTACATCGCGCGTGCCGGTGACTGTCGAGCCTGTCACACCGCGCGTGGCGGCGAGGCGTATGCGGGCGGGCGCGGCATCGCGACGCCATTCGGCACGCTGTTCACATCGTACATCACGCCTGACAAGCGCACGGGGATCGGCGAATGGACGCCCGGCCATCTCTGGCGGGCGCTGCACAACGGCCGCTCGCGCGACGGCCGACTGCTGTACCCGGCGTTCCCG
>VBCQ01000325.1 GCA_005882155.1 Betaproteobacteria bacterium | reverse complement strand
GCCGCGCTCGACGCGCTCGAGCGCACGATCTACGTCTCGGGCTTCTCGAAGATCCTGGCGCCCAATTGGCGCGTCGGATACATCGCCGCTCCGCCGGCGCTGGTCGATCGCTTCATTGACACCAAGCTGCTGACCACACTGACGACGCCCGGCCTGACCGAGCAGGCACTCGCCCACTGCCTCGAGCATGGTCTGCTGCGCCGCCACGCCGAGCGCGTCGTCGCCAAGCTCGACGCCGCGCGGGCTCGCGCCGTCAAGCTCGCGACGAGCCACGGCTGCCGTTTCGCGGCGCCGCCGCGCGGCCTCTTCGGCTGGGTCGATGTCGGCGTCGATACCGAACGGCTGGCGCGGGTGATGCTCGACGACGGTTGGCTGCTCGCGCCGGGCGCGCTGTTTCATTCGACGCAGCGGCCGACGACGCTGATGCGAATCAACTTCGCGACGACGCAGGAGGCACGGTTCTGGCGCGCGCTGGTGCAGGCACGCCGCGAAGCTTGACCTTACCGCCAGCAGTCGCATTGCCGCGCGCTTCCGCAACAGTTCGTCACATGTGAAAATCGCGGCAACCATGTTCGAGACCACGATTCCTTTCGGCGAGCCGGAACTGATGCGTGCGAGCGCTTACCGGCTCTACCTCAAGGAGCTCGAAGCCGAGGCCGCGCAATCCGGCGTCAGCTCGCGAATCTCGTCACTGAGCCCCTCGCTGCGCGCCGATCTGTATCGGTTCGAAGCCGGCGGCGGAACCTCCGAAGTGCTCGAAGTGGTTGCGGCCTGCGTTCGCCACGGCAAGCGCGTCACGATCCACTTGCAATTCGGCGAGCGCGTGCTGCCGCTCACCGTTTTTCCGCAGGAACGGCTCGTGCATTCGCCGGTGCCGACCGATCAGTTGTACGGCGATCCGCTCGCGAAGCTGCGGGTCATGCATGTCGAGCCGGCGCTGTTGCGTCCGCCCGGCGACGTCGAACGCGCACTGGTCGGCGAGCTTCGGCTGCATTCGCCGCTGGCTCCGCTGCTGTGGGAGCTCGCGATGCGTGGTGGCCGCGACGAGCTGCTGCCGGAAATCGCCGGCCCCGCCGTCTACCGTGTTGCGCCGGGGCTCGAGCTGGAAACTTTGGCGGTGCGCGATGACGAGCTCGCTGCGGTCGATCGCTTGCGCGTGACCAGCACCAATCTGCGCGAGATCGCCGACTGGCCCGGCCTCAACCGCACTCGCGCGATCCGGCTGCTCAATGCGCTGTACCTGCAGGCCGGCCTGATCGTCTCGCGCTCGCACCCAGGCGCCGTCAGCGAGCATTGGTTCAGCGCCCTCGGTCGCTAGTCTCCCCTACCGCGCGCTCAAGCTTTCCCAGCGCTCCAGCGCCGCCAACAACTCGTCGTCGATCTGCGCATAGCGCAGCTGCGCATCGGCCGCTCGCTTCGGCTCGCTCGCGTACAGCTCGGGTTTGGCGAGCAGGTCGCCGAGCTCCTTCTGTTCGGCCTCCAGACCGTCGATCAGAGCCGGCAACTCGTCGAGCTCGCGCTGCTCCTTGTAGCTGAGCTTGCGCGGCTTCGCGCTCGCAACTTCCTTCGCCGTCGTCGCCGGCGGCTTTAGCTTGTCCACGGCCGGCTTCTGCGCCGCCTCGCTCAGCGCGCGTGCGCGATCTCGCTGCTGCTTCCAATCTTCATAGCCGCCTTCGTACTCGCGCCACAGGCCGGGCGACTCGTCGCCTTCCCAGGCGATCGTGCTGGTGACGACGTTGTCGAGAAAGCGCCGGTCGTGGCTCACGAGGAAGACGGTGCCGGCATAGCTTTGCAGCAGCTCTTCGAGCAATTCGAGCGTGTCGATGTCGAGGTCGTTGGTCGGCTCGTCGAGCACCAGCACGTTGGCCGGCAGCGCGAACAGGCGTGCCAGCAAGAGACGATTGCGCTCGCCGCCGCTCAGTGTGCGCACCGGGGAGTTCGCTCGCTCGGGCGAGAACAGAAAGTCGTTGAGGTAGCTCATGATGTGCTTGCGCGCGCCGTTGAACTCGACCCATTCGCTGCCCGGGCTGATCGTGTCAGCCAATGTCGCGTCGAGGCGCAGCGTGCTGCGCATCTGGTCGAAGTACGCGACTTCGAGGCGTGTGCCCAGTCGCACCGCTCCGGCGGTCGGCTGCAGCTCGCCGAGGATCAGTTTCAGCAGCGTCGTCTTGCCAGCGCCGTTGGGTCCGATCAGCCCGACCTTGTCGCCGCGCAGGATCGTCGCGCTGAAATGGCTGACGATCAGCTTGTCGCTGCTGAAACTCATAGTCACGTCGCGCAGCTCGGCGACGATCTTGCCGCTCGGCACACCCGAGTCGACTTCGAGCCTCACTTGGCCGAGCGAATCGCGTCGCGCCCGGCGCTGCGCGCGCAAGACCTGCAATCGCTCGATTCGCGCGACGCTGCGCGTGCGTCTGGCCTCGACGCCTTTGCGGATCCACAGCTCTTCTTGCGCGAGCAGCTTGTCGGCGCGCGCGCTGGCGAGCGCTTCGGCAGAAAGTTGCTCCTCCTTGATGCGCTCGTAGGCGCTGAAGTTGCCGGGGTAGCTGCGAATCACGCCGCGATCGAGCTCGAGGATGCGCGTCGTCACGCCGTCGAGGAAGGCACGGTCGTGGGTGATCAGCATCACGCTGCCGTTGAAATTGCGCAGCAGCTCTTCGAGCCAGGCGATCGAATCGAGGTCGAGATGATTCGTCGGCTCGTCGAGCAGCAGCACATCGGGCACCGCGACCAGCGCCTGCGCCAACGCGACGCGTTTCTTCATGCCGCCGCTCAGCTCGTCGACGAGCCGGTTGCCGGGAAGGTGCAGCTGCGCAAGCGTCGTGTCGACGCGCTGCTCCCAGTTCCATGCATCCAGCGCTTCGATGCGCGTCTGCAGCGCGTCGAGGTCGACGCCCTCGGCATGCTCCTCATACTGCCGACGGACCGCCTTGGCCTCGGCGACGCCTTCGCTGACGACATCGAACACGCTCGCATGCGACTCGAACACCGGCTCTTGCGGCACGTAGCAGATGCGCAGACCCTGCGTCATCTGCAGCAGGCCGTCGTCGGGCTTTTCGAGCCCCGCGATGACCTTCAGCAGCGAGGATTTGCCCGCACCGTTGCGGCCGATCAGCCCAAGCCGCTCACCGGCGTCGAGCGAGAACGATGCATGGTCGAGCAGCGCGACGTGACCGAAGGCGAGATGGGCATTGGAGAGCGAGAGGACGGCCATGGGAAAGCAACGGAAGCTTCAGGGCCGATGCAGTGCCGCCTCGAGAGCGTCGATGAACATCTTGGCCACATCGAAGCCTGTCTGCTGCGTGATCTCCTGAAAGCAGGTCGGGCTGGTGACGTTGATCTCGGTCAGGCTGTCGCCGATCACGTCGAGGCCCGACAGCAGCAGGCCGCGCGCCGCGAGGATCGGGCCGACATGCTCGGCGATCTGCCGGTCGCGCGCGGTCAGCGGCTGCGCGACGCC
>VBCQ01000324.1 GCA_005882155.1 Betaproteobacteria bacterium | reverse complement strand
CCGTAGCCCGAGCCGTAGCTCCAGATCTCGCGCGTCTCGGGGTAATGGACGATGTACTTGGTCGGGTTGCACGGCCAGGCGACGTCTTTCTGGCCGGCTTCGAGCGGGGCGCCGACGCTGTGCACGCAGGGCACGAACTCGCCGTCGGCGCCGAGCACGTCGAGTACCTGGCGGCCCATGCGGGTCATGATCTTCATGTTGACCGCCACATACGGGCTGTCGGTCAGCTCGACACCGATGTGGGCGATCGGCGAGCCGAGCGGCCCCATGCTGAACGGCACGACGTACAGCGTGCGACCACGCATCGCGCCGCGGAACAGCGCCGGTGTTCCGTCGGGCCGGCCGGTTTGCAGAAGTTGCCGCATTTCCGCCGGCTCCATCCAGTTGTTCGTCGGGCCGGCGTCTTCCTTCTTTTCACTGCAGATGAAGGTGAGGTCTTCGACCCGGGCCACGTCGCTCGGGCTGCTGCAGGCCAGGTAGCTGTTCGGCCGCAGCTCGGGGTTGAGCTTCTTGAAGGTGCCGATGGCGACGAGCTGGGCGCACAGCCGGTCGTACTCCGCGGTGCTGCCGTCACACCAGTAGACATCCTTGGCTTCGGTCAAGGCCGCCGTCTCAGCCACCCAATCGACGAGGCGTGAATGGCGGACATACGCAGGCGTGTTCAGACGCAACCCTTCGAGCACGGGGCGGTTCATGGCATTTCCAATCATTAAAGTCAAAAAGCGGAATTGGGAAAGGCTTGCATGCGCGCCGCGCGAAGGGGCGCTCAGCAGGACTTGCCCAATGCCGCTGGCAGAGGCCGCACCGCGATCGGGATGCCGATTACGGCCGGTTACGGCGCTGCCGCCGGATCGGACGGGGTGCACCATGGGTGAGAAATTGTCGCGCCAGTGTAATTGCGCCGTAACCACCGGTTTTCGGGGGGTCATGCGATTTCGGTATGACTTTATGCACACGCGATGAACCCACAGGTCGCCTGCTCGAGCTTTGGCAAAAGCGGTGCCCGCTGAGTGATAGGTTCTAAGATGCCGCCGCATGAATTCGCGTCGTCGCGCCTTGATGGGCCTGTGGGCCGCAGCCGTTTCGCCCGGCGTGGTGTGGGCCGCGCAGCGCGCGTCGCTCGCCGACCCGCTGCGCTTCGCGGCGGATGACGCGCTCGTCGATTCGGGCCTCGCCGCCGCGCTGCAGCGCGGATTCGGGCGCGACACCGGCGTCGCAATTCAGCTGCTGCGCGGCCCGGCCAGCACGCTGCTCGCGGCACTGGCACGCGGCGAGCACGACGTGGCGCTCGCCAACGCGCCGCAGGTCGAAGCCGATCTCGCCCAGCAAGGCCTGATCCACGACGTCCGGCCTTTCGCTTCGACCGACTTCGTGCTGACCGGACCGACGGCGCTGGCCAAAGCGCTGGCCGCCGAAAGCGATGCCAGCCTCGCGTTGGCGCGCCTCGCGCAGGCGCAAGCGCCGTTCATCACGCTGGCCGACGGCTCGGGCACCCATCTCGCCGAACAGGCGCTGTGGCGCTCGGCGAAAGTCGCGCCCGCCGCGCCTTGGTACACCGCCGCCACGCCCGGCAGCTCGCTGCTGGCGCAGGCGCGTGCAGCCAAGGCCTGCACGCTGGTCGAGCGCGGCGTCTGGGCGGCAGCCGGCGCCGGCAAAGGCTATGGCGTGCTCGTCGCCGGCGACCCGCGGATGGCGGTCGACGTTCGCGTGATGCGGTCGTTCCACGCCAAGCACCCGGGCGGCACGCTGTTCGCCGACTGGATCACCGGCCCGCACGGACGCCGTGTGCTCGCCTCGCTGCGCGCCTACCGCGCCGCGAAATCCTGAGCATGCTCGAGATCGAGCGCGAGGCGCTGTCGCTGAGCCTGCAGGTCGCGCTCGCCGCGGTGCTGCTGGCGATGCCGCTCGCGCTGCTCTTCGCGTGGGCGCTGGGTCGCCCGCGCTTTCATGGCAAGACGATTCTCGAAGCGATCGTCAACCTGCCGTTGGTGCTGCCGCCGGTGGTCATCGGCTACGCGCTGCTCGTCACTTTCGGGCGCCAGGGCCCGCTCGGGCGCTGGCTGCACGATGTCTTCGGGCTGCAATTCGTCTTCACCTTTCGCGGCGCGGTGCTCGCCGCCGCGGTGATGGCGCTGCCGTTGATGGTGCGGGCGATCCGCCAGGCGCTCGAAGCCGTCGACCTCGGGCTCGAAGCGGCCGCGCGCACACTCGGCGCGAGTCGCGCGCGGGTGTTCGCGACGATCACGCTGCCGCTGATGGCGCCGGGCCTGCTGTCGGGCGCGGTGCTCGGCTTTGCTGCGTCGCTCGGCGAATTCGGCGCGACGATCACCTTCGTCTCCAACGTCCCCGGCCAGACGCAAACGCTGCCGCTGGCGATCTACAGCGCGCTGCAGCAGCCCGGCGGCGACACCGCGGCGGTGCGCCTGGTCGGCTGGTCGGTGGTGCTCGCGGTGGCCGCGCTCGGCGTGGCCCAGTGGTGCCACCGCCGCGTGCAGCGTTGGCTCGGGCAAGCGGCGTGATCGACATCGACCTGCGCATCGAGCGCCGCACGCTCAGCGTGCAAGCGCAGCTCGCGTTGCCGGCGCACGGCGTGACCGCCGTCATCGGGCGCAGCGGCGGCGGCAAGTCGACACTGCTGCATGCGATTGCCGGCTTGCTGCGGCCGGCGAGCGGCCACATCCATGTCGCCGGCCGGCCGCTCTTCGACGCCGCGCGGCGCATCGACGTGCCGCCGCATCGGCGCGAGTTCGGCGTCGTGTTCCAGGAAGGACGCCTGTTTCCGCACTTGAGCGTGCGCGGCAATCTGCGCTACGGCGCGCAGCTCGCGCCGCGCCACGACGGGCCGGAGTTCGACGACGTCGTGAACCTGCTCGGCATCGCGCCGCTGCTCGCGCGCCGGCCGCACACGCTGTCGGGCGGCGAGCGCCAGCGCGTGGCGATCGGCCGCGCGCTGCTGTGCCGGCCGCGCGCCTTGCTGATGGATGAGCCGCTCGCGTCGCTCGACCCGCCGCGCCGCCACGAGCTGCTCGGCTACCTGGCCGAGCTGCCGCAGCGCTACGGGCTGCCGCTGCTTTACGTCACGCACCAGATCGACGAGGTGCTGCGCTTGGCGGACCATGTCGTCGTGATGAGCGAAGGCCGCACCGTCGCGGCCGGGCCGACGCTCGCGATCTTGAGCGACCTGAGCCTGCAGCCGCTGGTCGGCCGCTTCGAGGCCGGCAGCGTGCTCGCCGGCCATGTCGCCGAGCAGCTCGCCGACTGGCAGCTCACGCGCGTCGATGTGGCGGGTCAGCGCATCACCGTGCCGCAGCTTGCGCTACCGATCGGCGCTGCGGTGCGGCTGCGCATCCGTGCGCGCGACGTCGCGCTGCAGCGCGAGGTGCTGGCGTCGAGCGCGAGCAATCAACTCAGCGGCACGGTGACGCGCGTGCTCGACCGCGACGGCCCGTACAGCGCCGTCGAGCTGACGCTGCACGCCGGCGCCGCGCCTGCCGGCGAGACGCTGTGGGCGCTGGTGACGCGCCGATCGGTGCACCAGCTCGGCCTCGCCGCGGGCCAGCCGGTGGTCGCGAGCTTCAAGGCGGTTGCGGTCGAAGGCCGTTCGACAGCCCAGTTCACCGAGACGGGTGCTTAGCACCTTGCCGCATTTCCGCGATGATCGCGGCATGTCGCGCAGCGTGGAAAGCATCAACGTCGCTCTCGCTCGAGAGATGGAGATCAACGGCCGCGCCGTGATGACGGCCATCGGCAAGCGCAGCGTCAGCGGCCCGGTCGGCGTGCGAGCGCTCGGACTCGCCGGTGACGAGCAGGCCGACTTGTCGGTGCACGGCGGCTTGAGCAAGGCGGTCTACGCCTACCCGGTCGAGCACTATCCGTTCTGGCAAACCGTGCGTGCGCAAGCCAAGGTGTCTCTGTGGGACGAGCCGCTGCCGAGTGGCTTCATGGGGGAGAACCTGACCTTGTCGGGCCTGCTCGAAACCCAGGTCTGGGTCGGCGACAGGCTGCGCTTCGCCGATTGCGAGCTCGCCGTCAGCGAGCCGCGCTTTCCGTGCTTCAAGTTCAACGCGGCGATGGGCTTCAACCAGGCCGCCAAGCTGATGGCCGCTAACGCGTGGTGCGGCTTCTACCTCGCGGTGCGCAAGCCGGGCAGCCTGCGCGCCGGCGAAGCCTTCGAGCTGATTCCCGGCCCGCGCGAAGTCGGCATCACCGAGCTGTTCAAATCGAAGATGAGCCGCGCGAAGTTGTAGCGGCCATCAAACTGCCCCCACAGTCCACACCATGCTCGCCTACCGACACGCCTTTCACGCGGGCAACCACGCCGATGTGCTCAAGCACACCGTGCTGACGCTGCTGCTGCGCTACATGAACAAGAAGGACAAGTCGTATCGGCTTGTCGACACGCATGCCGGTGCCGGCGGCTATTCGCTCGAAGGCCGCTACGCGCAGAAGAAGGGCGAATTCGAGCAGGGCATCGGCCGGCTGTGGACGCGCGACGACCTGCCCGAGGCGGTTGCCGACTATGTCGATCTGGTTCGCCGCTTCAACCCGCAAGGCTCGCTCGAGCAGTACCCCGGCTCGCCGGCGTTCGCGTAGATGGTGTTGCGCGCGCAAGATCAGCTGCGGCTGTTCGAGCTGCATCCGACCGACCACCGCATCCTCGAGTCGTATCTGGGCAGCGTCAAAGGCGCCGAGGTGAAGAACGCCGACGGCTTCGATGGACTGAAGAGCCAGCTGCCACCGTCGTCGCGCCGGGCCGTCGTGCTGATGGACCCGAGCTACGAAGGCCACGGCGATTACGGCCGCGTGATCGCGACGCTGCGCGACGCGCTCGAGCGCTTCGCCGAAGGCGTCTACATGGTCTGGTATCCGCAAGTGCAAAAGCTCGAAGCAGCGCAGCTGCCGCGCCGCCTCGAGTCGCTCGCGCCGAAAGCTTGGCTGCATGCGCGGTTGACGGTGCAGGAGCCCGACTCGCAAGGCTTCGGTCTGGCCGGCAGCGGCGTGTTCATCATCAACCCGCCGTTCACGCTGCACGAGCAACTGCTTACCGTCTTGCCGTACTTGGTCGACGTGCTCGGCCAGTACGACGGTGCCAACTATCTGCTCGAACAGCGCTCGGCGTAACGCTTCATTACAGACAACCGACGCGGCGCGTCGGTCGAGCGCGCGGCACGTTTCTTGATGCTGTCCCGTCGTCACCTCACGCGGTGACGAATCGAGGAACAGATGCAAGCAGTCCTGCAACGCGCCACCCGGCTCCTCGCGACGATCGCTGCCAGCGCGCTCTTCAGCGGCTGCATGACGACCTCGGTGCTGACCTTCGCCTACGAGCAGTCGACGCGCGGCACGCCGAACGAGACCTGCCTCAGCGTCGGCTGCGCGGCGACCGCGGTGCTGAGCTATGTCGTCGACAAGGCCCAGGAAGGCGAGCCGACGCCGTGCCACAGTTTGAACAGCGTGCAGCGCGCGCTGATCGGGCGCTGCGGCCGTTATGAGGCCGGCAGCCTCGTCGCGAAGGACGTGATGGCGTCGGGCTTGCCGCGCTGCCCGCTCGTCGTCGCGGCGCGCGAGCCGCGCTTCTGGCCGGTGCTGCCCGAGCTGCTCGCCAAGGGCGCGCTGCCCGAGGCCTGCGACCAGGCGCCGCTTGCCGCGCTCGCGCAGCTCGATTCGTGTCCGAATTTCTCCGTCGCGTCGCCGGCCGCGTTGCAAGCGATTCGCTGGCTCGCCGAAGCCGATTCGCAGGCGATCCAGCATGACGTGATGCGAATGCTGAGTTGCCCGAGCGCGCGCGCCGTCGGCCTCGATTCGGTGCTCGACGATTGGCTCGCCCAAGGCCTGTTGCCGGCGCAAGGGCTCGCGTTCAGTCCGCTCGGCGCCTTGCATCCGGACCATCTCGGCTCGAGCTTCGCGCGTGCGCTCGAGCAGCACGGCCACCGCGCGAATGCCGCGCTTGCCGCCCACCCGGGTGTGCTGCCCGCCGGCTTCGACCTCGCGCTGCGCAACGGCCACCGGCCCGCGCTCGACTGGTGGCTCGATCGCCTGCCGCAACTCGCCAACCGGGTCCCCGCGACGCAAGCCAACCAGCTGCCTTGGCTGCCGCTGGCGCGCGTCATCACGCCGAACTACCTCACCCATCCCGAGCGGCAGACCGAGCTCGTCGCCTACCTGATGGCGCGCGGCGCGAACCCATGGCGAGCGCTGCCGCACGACCCTGGGCAATCGGTGGTCAGCTATGCGCGCGCGCTGAAGAGCCCGTCGCTCGATTTGCTCGACCCGCCGATGAACTGGACCGCGCGCGCGGCGGCGATCTCGCCCTGACCGACGAGGCCCGGCGCGCACTACCATCGCGCCCATGCCTGCTTCATCCGCTGCTTCCCCCGGTCCACTCGCCGGCCTCAAGGTCCTCGAGCTCGGCCAGCTGATCGCCGGCCCGTTCGCGGCGAAAACGCTGGCGGACTTCGGCGCCGAGGTCATCAAGATCGAGGCGCCGGGCAGCGGCGACCCGCTGCGCCAGTGGCGCTTGCTGCACAACGGCACCAGCGTCTGGTGGCAGGTGCAGTCGCGCAACAAGAAGAGCGTCGCGCTCGACTTGCGGCAACCGGAGGCACGCGACATCGTTCGCCGCCTGATCGCCGAGTGCGACGTGCTGATCGAGAACTTCAAGCCCGGCGTGATGGAGTCGTGGGGCTTAGCCTACGACGCGCTGAGCCGCGACCACCCCGGCCTCATCATGCTGCGCATCAGCGGTTACGGCCAGACCGGGCCGTACAAGGACCGGCCCGGCTTCGGCGTCGTCGCCGAGGCGATGGGCGGCTTGCGACACCTCACCGCCGAGCCGGGACGCGTGCCGGTGCGCGTGGGCGTGAGCATCGGCGACACGCTCGCGTCGCTGCACGGCGTGATCGGCGTGCTGATGGCGCTGCAGCATCGGCATGCGTCGGGCCGCGGGCAGGTCGTCGATGTGGCGCTGTACGAAGCGGTCTTCAATTGCATGGAAAGCCTGCTGCCCGAGTACAGCGCGTTCGGCGCGGTGCGCGAGCCGGCCGGCTCGGCGTTGCCCGGCATCGCGCCGAGCAACGCCTATCCCTGTGCCGACGGCTGGGTGCTGGTGGCCGGCAACGGCGACTCGATCTTCAAGCGGCTGATGAGTGCGATCGGCCGCGACGACCTCGGCGCCGATCCGGCGCTCGCCGGCAACGCAGGGCGCGTCGCGCGCGTCGCCGAGATCGATGCGGCGATCGGCGCGTGGACGCAGCCGCGCCAGGTCGCCGACGTGCTCGCTGCATTGAACGATGCGCAGGTACCGGCCGGCCGCATCTACACCGCACGCGACATCGCCGATGACCCGCACTACCGCGCGCGCGGCATGATCGAGCGCGTGACGACGGCCGATGGGCTGACGCTCGATGTCCCAGGCGTCGTCCCGAAGCTGAGCGCGACGCCGGGCGCGATCACCCGACGCGCGCCGGCCCTCGGCGAAAACACCGAAGCTGTGCTGCGCGAGATCGGCATCACTGCGCAACAGCTCGCTGCGCTGCGCCAGCGCGGCATCGCCTGACGCGACATCCGGTCACCCGCGGGGCCTTGAAACCGCGGCGCCCAACCCTAAGTTCGAAGACGCCGAAGCGTGGCCCGCCCATCGCGCTGGCGATGGGTCGGCGCGCGGCACTTTCGATGAACTTGAACGCCATGAAAGGAGTGCACACCATGGTCCCATCCTTGATGAGATATCCGGGCGACCTGTTCGCCGATTTCGACGAACTGCAGCGCCAGATGGACCGCTTGTTCGGCGCCAGCGGGCTCAATTCGAGCATCCGCGCCGTCCAACGCGGGAGCTTTCCGGCGGTGAACGTCGGCACCACGCCCGACGCGATCGAGATCTACGCCTTTGCCCCCGGCATCGATGCGGCATCGCTCGACGTCTCGGTCGACAAAGGCCTGCTGACGATTGCCGGCAAACGCAAACCGAGCGTGCCCGAGCGCAACGACAAGATCACCGTTTACTCGCGCGAACGCTTCGACGGACCGTTCCGCCGCGTGATCAGCCTCACCGAAGACGCCGACCCCGAGCGGGTCGAAGCCACGTATCGCAACGGCATCGTCCACGTCCGCATTCAGAAGCGCGAGGCGTCACGGCCGCGCCGCATCGAAATCAAGGACACGCATTGAGTCGATCTGCAACGAGAAGGAGTTGACACCATGAGCACGAAGACAGATGTTGCGACCCGCGACCGCGCGGGCGAGCTCGAAGCGCAGACGCCGCCGCTGATTCCACCGGTCGACGTGACCGAGGACGACACCGGCATCACACTGCTGGCCGACTTGCCGGGCGCGGTGAAGGAGAGCTTGTCGATCGACGTCAACGGCGACACGCTGACGATCGAGGCGCCGCTCAGCCTGGGCGACCCGCCGGACCTGCAGGCGGTCTACGCCGAGATCCGCTCGGGGCGCTATCGGCGCAGCTTCACGCTCAGCCGCGAGCTCGACAGCCAGCACATCGAAGCCAGCCTGAAGGACGGCGTGCTCAAGCTGCGCGTGCCGAAGCTCGAGAAGGCGCGGCCGCGCCGCATCGAAGTGCGCGCTGCCTGATCGACACGGCGCGGCGGCTCAGCTCTGGGTCGCCGCGCTGCGCTTCAAATCGCGGAACGCCGCAAACAACCACGAACGCATCCCGACGATCAGCGTGTACGAACGCTTCTGCTCGGCCGCCAGCTTCTGATCGGCGAGATGCTGCTGGGCGAAATCCTGGCCGACGCGCTGCAGCCGCTCGACGAAGCTCGACGCCTGCGCGGTGCTGATCTGGCCATGCACGAGCATCAGCAACTCGCCGTCGCCGTCGAAGCCGCCGCTGTAGTAGTCGGCGGCGACATGCTCGCGAAAGTACGCCATCACCGGCCCATGCGGCCGCCAGCGAAAGCCCTTCGCGACCTTGAGCCGATAGCGGTTGAGCGGGCGCAGCTCGATGATGCCGAGCCGGTCGAGGCGCACCAGATAGGCGACGCATTCGGCATCGGTGAAGCGATAGGTGCCGACCATTTGCTCGAAGGTCCACTGGCTCAGGCAGCAGATCGCGAGCAGCAGCAAGCGCCGATCGGCGACGACCGCCTTCTCCTGCTCGAGCGTCAGCTCACGGCGCAGAGGCTGCGCGTCGGCGACCTTGCGCGCGAGCTCGGCGAAGTCCATCTTCAGCACGCGCAGCACGTCGTCGATTCGCGACAGCGGCATGTCGGCCTTGGCGAACACGCGCTTGATGCTCGACTCCGACATCCCGAGCTGCGTCGCCAGATCGGCATAGGTGATGTTGACGGCCTTCAGCTCGGCCTTGAGTGCGCTGACGAGGTCTTGAGTGGTGCTCATCGTGGCGCGAAAAGTATCATGACAAGCTACCGGCGAGCGAATGGCCAGGCACCCATCGTGCGAAGGCTTGAACCCGATGGATCAGGCCGCGACGATGGCGTCCTTCTGATCCTCTCGCCACTGCCATGAAACTCACTCGACGCCACGCCCTGTGCTGCTCGGCCGCACTCGCTGCCGGCCTGTTCACCGGCCTGACCGATCGCGCGCGCGCCGCCCTCCCGCTCGCCGACGGACTGCGCAACCCGTGTCGCGGCGCCTTGCCGATCGAGCTCGCGCGCCACGATCTCGTGCTGCAAGCGTTCGATGGCATCGACGCGAGCTTGCTGTGCGACGTGCATGCGCATCTGCTCGGCACCGGCGATTCGGGATCGGGCTGCACGGTGAACCCGCGGATGCACGAGTGGTGGCATCCGGGCGACGTGCTGCGCCGGCAGGCGATCCTCAATGCGGCCTGCGTACCGCCAGATGCGGCGTCGGTCGACCGCGCCTACGTGCAGCGGCTGCACGGCTTCACTCGCGACTTTCCGCCGGGCGCGCGCTGGCTGCTGTTCGCGTTCGACCATGCCTGCGATGACAGCGGCGCGGTGCGCAGCGACTGGACCACGTTCCACGTGCCGAACGACTATGCGGCGCGGATTGCGGCCGAGCATCCCGAGCGCTTCGGCTGGGTCGCGTCGGTCCATCCGTACCGGCCCGATGCGATTCCGCGGCTCGACGCGGTGCTGCAGCAAGGCGCGTCGGCCATCAAGTGGCTGCCGAGCGCGATGAACATCGACCTGCGCGACCCGCGCTGCCGCCCGTTCTACGATCGGCTCGCACGCACGCGCGTGCCGCTGATCGTCCACTGCGGTGAAGAGAAGGCCGTTCCCGGCGCCGGCCGCGACGAGCTCGGCAACCCGCTGCTCGTGCGCGCGGCGCTTGAGTCGGGCGTACGCGTCGTGATGGCGCACGCGGCGTCGCTCGGCAAGGCACGCGACCTCGACCAGCGGTCGCAGCCGTGGCGGTCGGCGTTCGAGCTGTGGGTGCGCTTGATGGGCGAGCGTGAATCGCAAGGCCTGCTCTTCGCCGACGTGTCTGCCGTGTTTCAGTCGAATCGCTCAGCCGAGGTGGGCCGCATGCTGCTGACGCGCGACGACTGGCACGCGCGGCTGCTGCACGGCTCGGACCATCCGCTGCCCGGCGTGATGCCGCTGTACGCGCCGGCGCAGCTCGCCGCTGCCGGCCTGCTCGACGCATCGGCAGTCGAGCCGCTACGGCGCATCCGCGAATACAACCCGCTGCTGTTCGACTTCGTGCTGAAGCGCCATGCGCGCGTCGGTTCGGCGCGCTGGCCGGCGAGCGTGTTCGAAACTGCAGCTACATTGCGCACGAGCCGCGTCGACGGCGACGGAGGAACCTCTTGACCGACCACGAGCACCCCAACCAGTTCGCGCTACTGCGCCAGCGCCGCTTCGCGCCGTTCTTCTGGACCCAGTTCCTCGGCGCCGGCAACGACAACCTGTTCAAGTTCGCGTTCACCGTGCTGGTGACGTTCCAG
>VBCQ01000057.1 GCA_005882155.1 Betaproteobacteria bacterium | reverse complement strand
AGCGCCGCTGGCGCATCGGCCGCGCGACCGACACGGCGCTGCAGCCCGACGTGCCGCTGAAAATTCTCGCCCGCTTCGAGCCCGAGGCCGAGTGGCTGCTCGAGCCGGGCGACATGCTGTACCTGCCTCCACGCTGGGCCCACGAGGGCATGGCCGAAGGCGATTGCATGACCTGCTCGATCGGCTTTCGCGCTGCCGGCCGCAGCGAGATCGGACGCGAAGTCTTGCAGCGCGCGCTCGACGCGGAGGACGCGGTCAACGCCGACGCGCTGTACCGCGACTCGGCGCAATCGGCGACGACGACGCCGGGCCTCGTCCCCGCCGCATTGCAGGCATTCGCCAGCGAGGCCGTCGCGCGCCTCGTCAGCGAGCCGAAGACGCTCGCGCGTGCCTTGGGCGAGTGGCTGAGCGAGCCCAAGCCGCAGGTCTGGTTCGACGATGGTCGATCCCTCGCGGCCGGCGCCGCGGTACGTCTCGACCGCCGCACGCGCGTGCTCTACGATGAGCACCATGTCTTCATCAACGGCGAGTCGTTCCGCGCCGGCGGCCGCGATGCGACGCTGATGAGGCGGTTGGCGGATCAGCGCCGTCTGTCCGCGAACGAGGTGCGTCGCCTGGGTGCCGCAGCGGCGCAATGGTTGGACGATTGGGCCGAGGCCGGATGGCTTCACGCAGACGAGGAGAGCGCACCGTGACTTCGCCGCACCGACTGATCACGACCCGCAACGAATTCCACCAGGCACTGCGCGACGGCTTCGCCGAGATCGCGAGCGTCGGATGTCGCGAGGTCTGGATCTGCGACGACGACTTCGCCGATTGGCCGCTCAACGAGCGCGCCGTGGTGGAGTCGCTCACGCAGTGGGCGCAGTCGCATCGCAAGCTCACGGTGATCGCGCGCACGTTCGAAGAATTCCCGTTGCGCCACGCGCGCTGGGTCGAGTGGCGTCGCGACTGGTCGCACGTGGTCGAATGCCGTGCGCTCGAAGAGGCCGAAGCCGGCGAGATGCCGACGCTGTTGCTTGCACCGGGCGTGCTGACGCTTCGCATGTTCGACATGATTCACCACCGCGGCATCCTGTCGCACGACCCCGCTGATGCAGTGCAAATGCGCGAGCTGGTTGATGTACTTTCGCAACGTTCGATCGAAGCGTTTCCGGCGACACAACTGGGCCTCTGAGTAGATTCCCCAGCGCGTCATATAATCGCTGGCTAGGCCCCGGAGATGCTCGAGCTTTCCAGGCCTTGAGCGTTGGGGCTCTGCGAATCAGGAGGGGTCCCACAATTACCGGTAATTGTTCGACCCATTTTTTTGATTGAGGACAAATATGAAAAAGTCGCTTCTGTTGGCTTCTCTGGTTGCTGTCGTTGCTCTCTCCGCTTGCAGCAAGAAAGAAGAAACGACCACCGTGACCGCTCCGGCCGCCGCCCCCGCAATGGGTGCCGCTTCGGCTCCTGAGGCTGCGGCGATGGCTGCCACCGGCGCCGCTTCGTCGGCGATGGGCGCAGCCGACGCTGCCGCTTCCGCTGCGATGGCAGCCGGCACCGCCGCCTCTGCCGCGACCGATGCGATGAAGAAGTAATCGGCTCAGCCGATATCGAAAAAGCCGCCCTCGGGCGGCTTTTTTTCGTCAGCGCATCTCGATCCAGTCGAATCCTGCTGCCTGATTCGCGGCCTGCAAATCCGACGCGCGACCGCCGCAGGCAGCGGCGAGCGCGGCCAACGCGAGCTCGGGGCGGTTGTTCTCTTGGCTCAAGTGAGCCGCGATGACGTGGCGCAGGCCGTCATGCAGGCACGCGGTGAGAATCTGCGCAGCCGTGTCGTTGCTCAAGTGGCCGAGGCGTCCGCCGATGCGCGCCTTCAGCGACGGCGGGTAGCGCGATGCGGCGAGCATCGCGAGGTCGTGATTGCATTCGAGCAGCAAGGCTTGGCAGTCTTGCAACTGCGCCAGCAGATGTTCCGTGATCGACCCCGCGTCGGTGAGCACACCGACGCGGATGGCGCCGTCAGACAAGCGCGGCTGCAGCGGTTCTTGCGCGTCGTGCGGAACGGTGTACGGCACGAGCTCGAGGTCGCCGATTGCAATGGGCTGGCCATCACGTGCGAAGTTCAAGAGCTCGCCCAGGTCGGGCTCGCCGACTGCGCGCCAAGTGCCGCGGCTCATCCACAGCGGCAGACGGTGGCGGCGGGCCAGGCTGATGGCGCAGCCGATGTGGTCGGCGTGCTCATGCGTCACGAACACCGCATCGAGCTCGTCGGGGCGCAGCCCGCAGCGTGCGAGGCGCATGCCGAACTCGCGCAGCGTGAAACCGCAATCGACGAGCACGCGGCTCGCGGTGCTGCCGCTGCGCGCCTCGACCAGCGTGGCATTTCCGCCGCTGCCGCTGCCGAGGCTGCGAAAGCGGATCACTTCAAGTCTTCGATCAGCAACCCGATGATGCGTTTACCGGCTTCGCCGCTCTCTGGCACGCCTTGCGAGTTCAGAACCGTCACGGTGCTGCGCTCGCCTTCACCCTTCACCGAGACGCGATATCGCGCCAGGCCCGAGCCCTCGTCCTTGCGGCCGAAGCTGAAGAGCCGGCTGAAGAAGCCGGGTTGCTCGCGACCAGCAAGCGCCGGGTCGACGTAGCGAACGAAGTACAGGCCCTGCGCGCGGTCGCGATCTTCGACCGTGAAGCCGCTGCGGTCGAGCGCGAGGCCGACGCGGCGCCATGCGCGATCGAAGGCGTCATCGATCTGCAATGCCGCGGCCTGACCTTCGATGACGCGTGCATGTGCGGGCTGCGACGATGTGGGCGCCGCTGCCGTGGCGACGGCGGCCTTGGCCTGTTCTTCCTTGACGCCGAGCTTGAGCATCAGACGCTGCAGCATTTCGGCCTCGAGCTGAGGGTCAGCGGCACGCGGCTGCCACACGGTCGTCTCCTTCAGCGGGCCGGTGTAGACCTCGACCATGCCGCGATGCGTCACGTAGACCTCGGTGCCCTTCGGTGTGCGCTCGACGCGGGTGCGGAACTTGTCTCGCTCGCCGGTCGAGTACAGAAAGTCGACGACCTTGCCGAGCGTGTTGCGGATCACGTCCTTGGGCAGCTTGGCGCGGTTCTCGGCCCATTCGGTCTCCATCACGCCGGCGCCGGCCTCGTCGACGGCGAGATTGAAGCCGCGCTCTTTCCAGAACGCTTCGAGATGTGGCCACAGCTGCTCGGCGCTCAGCGGCGTTGCGAGCCAGCGCTCGTTGCCGGCGCGCTCGATGTGCAGATCACCGAGCGCTTGCGGTGCGACGAGTGCGCTGCTGACCGGCGCCGATGCGGCAGTACCGGCCTGGAACGCCGCGGCACTGACGCTGCCGCCGCTCGGCTGCTGGTAGCGGGTGTCGCGCGCGAGCTGAGTCAGGTCGGGCGGCACTTCCAGGCCTTGCGTCTTGGTGCCGCTGCTGCGGTAGTCGATCTTGTCGCCGCCGACGAAGTTCTCGATCGACGAGCAGGCAGCGAGGCCGCTGATCATGAGCAGGCAAGCGGCGCGAAAAATGGTCGGGCGTTGGGAAACAGTCACGTCAGGAATCTCCGGAGGGTCGGCGGCCGAATTGGCCGGGCCCGGGGGTGAAAGAAAGCGGGCAGGGCAAACTCAGATCAGGCTGGCATCGCGCAAGGCCTGGCCGACGGCCGCTTGGCCTGCGGCACTGAGCGGAGTGATCGGCAAGCGCAACGCATCGCCGCACAGCTTGAGCTGCTTCATCGCCCACTTGGTCGGCGCGGGGCTCGGCTCGATGAACAGGTTCTTGTGCAGCGACAGCAGCTTCAGGTGAATCGCCGCGGCCTCGCGGGCGTTGCCTTCGATCGCCGCCATGCACAAGTCGTGCATGGCGCGCGGTGCGACGTTGGCCGTGACGCTCACATTGCCGTGGCCGCCGAGCAGCATCAGTGCGACCGCGGTGCCGTCGTCGCCCGAGTAGATCGAGAAGCCCTTCGGCGCATGCTTGATCAGCCACGCTGCACGGTCCATCTCGCCCGACGCTTCCTTGATGCCGACGATGCCTGGCACCTGCGCCAGGCGCAGCACGGTCTCGTTGTGCAGATCGGCCGCGGTGCGCGCCGGCACGTTGTACAGCAGCATCGGAATGTCGACCGCTTCGGCGATGGACTTGAAGTGCTCGTACATGCCTTGCTGCGACGGCCGGTTGTAATACGGCACGACCGACAGCGTGCAATCGGCGCCGACCTTCTTCGCGTAGCGCGCGAGCTCGATCGCTTCGCGCGTCGAGTTGCCGCCGGCACCGGCCATGATCGGCACGCGGCCCTTCGCATGCTCGACCGCGACGCGAATTACTTCGCAGTGCTCTTCGACCGACACCGTCGGCGACTCGCCGGTCGTGCCGACGACGCCGATGCAGTCGGTGCCTTCGGCGATGTGCCAGTCGATCAGGCGGCGCAGCGCGTCGTAATCGATGCTGCCGTCGTCTTGCATCGGCGTGACCAACGCGACGATGCTGCCAATGATGGGGTTCATGCAGGTTCCTCTGAATCGGCCGATTTTAGCCGGCACGCCGCATCACAGCGGGTAGCGCGCCGGCGCGGCAGCATCTGCCGGCTCGCGGACTGCAACCAGGCGTTGCACAAAGCGCTCGGGTGTGTCGAGAACACCGTCTTCATAGGCGACGACGCGCAAGTCCGCAGCGACGCGCAACAGCTCGCCGTGGCGCAGCAGAAAGTCGGGGTTCGACGGCTTGCCGACGCTGGCGTTGCCCTCGGCGAAGGTCTCGTAAATCAGCACCCCGCGATCGGCGAGCGCTTCGACGAGTTTGGGAAGCAGTGCGCGCCACAGATAGTTGGTGACGACGACGGCGTCGAAGCGCCGCGCCTCGAACGGCCACGGACTGTTCTCGATGTCGGCGACGACGACCTCGCCGATCGCCGCGAGCGGCGCCAATGCCGCAGCATCGCGATCGACACCGGTGACGCGGCAGCCGCGCTCGGCAAACCAGCGAAGATGCCGGCCCGAACCGCAAGCAACGTCGAGCACATTCGCCCCCGAGGGCACCAGATGCGACCAGCGCCGCACCCAAGGCGACGCATCGAGCGACGCATGCGGGGGCGACAAACTCATTGGGCATCCTCCGTGCTGTGGACTCCGGAATTCGCCTTGGGAGCGGCCCAGCGGCTCATATGTGCTGCTTCAAGGCCTTCAACGCCATCCGGTCGACCATGCGCGGTGCGATCAGCTTCATCCAGCGTCCGAGCTTGCCCTTCGCGCTCATCACGATGTCGCGCTGTCGTGCCTCTGCGCCATCGATGATCAGCCGCGCGCATGCTTCGACGCTCATTGCGCCGCGCTCGTCGAGCCCGCTTTTGCCGGCCGCCTCGCCCTTCGCATTGAAGCCGCGATAACGAATGTCGGTCGCGACGACACCCGGGTAGGCGATCGTCACGCTGACGCCGCTCGCCGCGAGCTCGACGCGCAAGGCTTCGAAGAAGCCGATCATTGCGAACTTGGTGCCGCTGTAGGCGGTGCGACCCGGCACGCCGACCAGTCCGGCGAGGCTCGCGACCGCGACGATGCGCCCGCGGCTCGCTTTCAGGTGCGGCAGCGCGGCGTGCGTGCACCACACGCTGCCCCAATGGTTGATGCGCATCAGCGTTTCGTACCAGCCGAGGTCGGTCACGTCTTCGAAGTACGCATGCGCCGACATGCCGGCGTTATTGACCAGCATGTCGATCCGGCCGAAGGCTTTGACTGCGGCATCGACGAGCGCGATGCAATCGGCCTGCACGCCGACATCGCAGCGCTGAACGAGCACTTGTGCGCCACACGCTCGGCAAGCCTGCGCGACAGCCTCGAGCTTGTCGACGCTGCGTGCCGCGAGCACGAGCGCCGCGTCGGCTTCGCCACGCGCCGCCCACTGCCGCGCCATCTCCGCGCCGATGCCGTCGGATGCACCGGTGATCACGATCACTCGCATGGCTCATCAGTCCAAAAAGTCACAGCGGACGACTGTAGCGGAATCGGCCTCGATCGCGCCCGCACCTAAACTTCGTGCGCGGCGCGCCGATGAAGCTGTGCCGCTCACGAACAACGTTGGAGGGAATCGAATGAAACGCTTGAACTGGCTCACCGCGATGGTGGCCTGCATCGCATTGCTGGCCGGTTGCGCCAGCCCTTACGGTCCGGCTGCCGGTCGCGGCGGCTACAAGGACACCAAGATCGACGACAACACCTTTGCCGTCCGTTTCGACGGCAACGGCAAGACCTCGGCCGACATGGTGTGGAACTATTGGATCTATCGCTGCGCCGAGCTGACGGTGCAGAACGGCTTCCAGTACTTCGCCCAGCTCCGGAGCGAGCAACCGAAGACAAGCGGGTTCGACGGTTCCGGCGACGATTGGCAGATGCAAAAGACCAAAGGCAGCTACCACGCACCGACCTACATCTACGTGCCGGGCGGAACCAGCACCATCCGCACCTGGCACGCCAACGCGACGATCAAGATGTTCAAGCCGCCGCTGCCGGCGGACGTCAACTACGCGCTCGATGCGAAGATCGTGATGGAGATGCTGAAGGACTATGTCAGCTCCGAAGGCACGAAGCCGGCACCGAAGCGCGACGAGATCCTGGAGCGTGCCAGCCTGCGGGGCATGACGCCGAGCTGAGCGAAGCGCCTGTGCGGCCAGCGGGCCCGAGTCACGGCCCGACAGCCTCCTAGAATCGCCGCCATGGCAAGCAAGCAAAGCGTCTACGCGGAAGCATCGATCCGCGTTCTGAAGGGCCTCGAGCCCGTGAAGCAGCGGCCGGGCATGTACACCCGCACCGAGAATCCGCTGCACATCATTCAGGAAGTGATCGACAACGCGGCCGACGAGGCGCTCGCCGGCGTTGGCACGCGCATCGACGTCGTGCTGCACAGCGACGGCTCGGTCAGCGTTCATGACGACGGCCGCGGCATCCCCTTCGGGCTGCATCCCGACGAGCGCGTGCCGGTGGTCGAGATCGTCTTCACCCGCCTGCATGCCGGCGGCAAGTTCGACAAGGGCGGCAACGCGGCCTACAGCTTTTCGGGCGGCCTGCACGGCGTGGGCGTCAGCGTGACCAACGCATTGGCCAAGCGCCTCGAGGTGACGGTGTGGCGCGAGGGCCAAGTCGCGACGATCGCGTTCTCCGGCGGCGACGTGATCGAGCGCCTGAAGACTCGCAAGCCAGCCGTCGCGGACCGCAGGAGCGGGACGACGGTGCGGGTCTGGCCCGACGTCCAATACTTCGAGAGCGCCGATATTCCGCGGGCCGACCTGACGCATCTGCTGCGCAGCAAGGCGGTGTTGATGCCGGGCGTGACGGTGACGCTGACTCACGAGAAGAGCGGCGACGTTCAGACCTGGACCTATCAAGGCGGCCTGCGCGACTACCTGATGCAAACGCTGACGGCCGATCCAGTGATCCCGCTGTTCGAAGGCGCGCACTACGCCGATCGCGGCGAGACCGAGAACTTCGCCGAAGGCGAGGGCGCGGCCTGGTGCGTCGCCTTCACTGACGAAGGCACACCGGTGCGCGAGAGCTACGTCAACCTCATTCCGACGGTGGCCGGCGGAACCCACGAGTCGGGGTTGAAGGACGGCCTGTACGGCGCGATCAAAGGCTTCATCGATCTGCACAGTCTCTTGCCCAAGGGCGTGAAGCTGATGCCCGAAGACGTGTTCTCGCGCGCCAGCTTCGTGCTGTCGGCGAAGGTGCTCGACCCGCAGTTCCAAGGCCAGATCAAGGAGCGGCTGAACAGCCGCGATGCGCTACGGCTCGTGTCGACCTACGTCAAGCCGGCGCTCGAGCTCTGGCTCAACCAGCATGTGGATCTGGGTCGCAAGCTCGCCGAGCTCGTCATCAAGCAGGCGCAGACGCGCCAGCGCGCGAGCCAGAAGGTCGAGAAGCGCAAGGGCTCGGGGGTGGCGGTGTTGCCCGGCAAGCTGACCGATTGCGAGAGCCGCGACTTGAACCTCAACGAGCTGTTCCTCGTCGAGGGCGACTCGGCCGGCGGCAGCGCAAAGATGGGCCGCAACAAGGAAACGCAGGCGATCCTGCCGTTGCGCGGCAAGGTGCTCAACGCGTGGGAAGTCGAGCGCGATCGGCTGTTTGCGAACAACGAGATTCACGATATCGCGGTGGCGGTCGGTGTCGACCCGCACGGCGCCAGCGACAACCCCGATATGAGCGGCTTGCGCTACGGCAAGGTCTGCATCTTGAGCGATGCCGATGTCGACGGCTCGCACATTCAGGTGTTGCTGCTGACCTTGTTCTTCCGCCACTTTCCGAAGCTCATCGAGCATGGCCACATCCATGTGGCCAAGCCGCCGCTGTTTCGCGTCGACGCGCCGGCGCGCGGCAAGAAGCCGGCCGCGAAGATCTACGCGCTCGACGAAGGCGAGCTCAGCGCGAGCCTCGACAAACTCCGCAAGGAAGGCGCACGCGACAACTCGTGGAGCATCAGCCGCTTCAAAGGCCTCGGCGAAATGAACGCCGAGCAGCTGTGGGACACGACGCTCAACCCCGACACGCGGCGGCTACTGCAAGTGCGCTTCGGCGACATCGGCTTCGCGACCACCGTGGAGTCGCTGAACAAGCTGATGGGCAAAGGCGAGGCGCAGGCGCGACGCGAATTGATGGAGTCGCGCGGCGATGAGGTCGAGGTGGATGTGTGATGGTTGCGTCTGGATATACAATTCAACGGTGTATATCCAGCCTGAGAGAACGAGCGATGCAAGTATCCAAGTGGGGCAATAGTCTCGCGGTGCGCTTGCCGGCCCAAGTGGTGGAAGTGCTCGGCCTGAAGGAAGGCGATGACATCGAGATCGAAGTGGCCGGTGCGCGGCAGTTCGCAGTGAAACGTCCGGCAAGCGTCGCGACTGTGCTCAAGCGGCTGCGAGCCTACCGTGGCCGGCTTCCCGCCGATTTCAAATTCGACCGACTCGAAGCGAACGAGCGTCGCTGATGGCGGCTCCCGGCAAAGCAGGTGCGGTGCCGCCATTCCTGGATACCAACGTGCTGCTGTATCTCTTGTCCACCGACGCCGGCAAGGCCGATCGCGCCGAGGATCTCCTCGCTCGTGGCGCGATGGTCGGCGTGCAGGTGCTCAACGAGTTCGCGAATGTGGCGCGTCGAAAGTTGTCGATGTCTTGGGATGAGGTCACCGACGTGCTTGGCCTGATCAGGCAGCGCTGCACGGTTCGACCGCTGACGTTCGCGGTCCATGAGCAGGCACTGCAGATTGCGCCTCGCTATGACTTGTCGTGGTACGACGCGCTGATCGTCGCGGCGGCGTTGGATGGCGGCTGCGCGCGGCTGTACAGCGAGGACATGCACGACGGCCTCGCGATCAAGTCGGCGCTGACCGGCTCGAGGGTCGTCGTTCGCAACCCGTTCGCCGCGAGCTGAGCGATGACGGCATTGACTCGAGGGGTTCGCCTGCGCCCGACGATGCTGTCGGACCTCGACTTCGTGATCTCGGTCGAGCGCGATCAGGCGAACGCGCCGTTCATCACGCCGTGGGAGCGCACGCAGCATGAGGGCGCGATCCGCTTCCCCGACTTTCGTCACTTCATCGTCGAAGCGGGGCCGGCTTATCCTTCGGCCGGCTTCGTGATCCTGCAGGGTTGCCGCAACCCGCATCACTCGGTCGAGCTCAAGCGCATCGTGCTGCAGCTCAAGGGTCAAGGGCTCGGCCGCGCTTGCGTGCGGCTGCTGACGCAGATGGCGTTTCGCGACCTCAGGGCGCACCGCTTCTGGCTCGACGTGAAGTCGCTCAATACGCGCGCGCTGGCGCTGTACCGCAGCGAAGGCTTCGTCGAGGAAGGGCGGCTGCGCGACAGCGTGAAGACGGATGACGGGTACGACTCGCTGGTCGTGATGTCGATGCTCGAAAGCGAATACAGCGCACTTGCCGAGGTGCACGAGACATGAGGCGTCACGTCTGCGCTCTGGCCGTCGCGTTGGCTGCGTTGCCGATCGCCGCGGGTGCACAGCTGTGGGGCTATGTCGACGGCGCCGGCGTCGCCCATGTCGCATCGACGCAGGTCGACTCACGCTATCACTTGGTGATGGGCGAGAGCACGGCGAGCGCGTTGCGCGTGCCCGGCAAAACCGATGGTGCGCGCGGTCTCATCACCTGGCTCGAGTTCGCGCCCGAAGTGAAGTCGCTGCAGCCTGTGCTGCGAGAAGCGGCGCGGCTGCATGGCGTCGACATCGAATTGCTGAAGGCGGTGATCGCGGTCGAGTCGGGCTTCAACCCGCGCGTCGTGTCGCCGCGCGGCGCGATCGGGCTGATGCAGCTCACGCCCGAGACAGCCGACCGCTACGCGACACGCGCCGAAGCGAAGCGGCCCGCCGCCGAGCGGCTGCTCGACCCGCGCATCAACGTGCTGACCGGCGCGCGCATGCTCGCCGACCTGACGCGCCGCTTTGGCCGCATCGACGTCGCGCTCGCGGCATGGAACGCCGGCGAAGGCACGGTGCGCAAGCACGGCGGCGGCATGCCGCCGATCGCCGAGACGCAGGCGCATGTGCACCTGGTGCTCGAACTCTATTGGGCGCTGCTGCAGAACAACCTGCCGCGCGGCGCGCATCAACTGCAGGTGCACACGGCAGCGTCCGGCAGCGCACCTTGAGTCTCACTGAACGACGATGGATCAGACGACGATGAATTTCGACGCCGGTGACGGTGGTGACGGCGGAGACAGTGGCGACGCGATCACGCTCGCCCACTACGCCGAGCAGGCCTACCTCGAATACGCGCTGAGCGTGGTGAAGGGCCGCGCGCTGCCCGACGTCTGCGACGGTCAAAAGCCCGTCCAGCGGCGCATCCTGTACGCGATGCAGCGCATGGGCTTGAGTTTCGCCGGCAATGTCGGCGCCAAGCCGGTGAAGAGCGCGCGCGTCGTCGGCGATGTGCTCGGCAAGTTTCATCCGCACAGCGACCAGGCGGCCTACGACGCGCTGGTGCGAATGGCGCAGGGCTTTTCGCAGCGCTATCCGCTGATCGATGGACATGGCAACTTCGGCTCGCGCGACGGCGATGGCGCGGCGGCGATGCGCTACACCGAAGCGCGCCTCGCGCCGATCTCGCGCCTGCTGCTCGATGAGATCGACGAGGGCACCGTTGACTTCGTGCCGAACTACGACGGCTCGACGCAGGAGCCCAAGCTGCTGCCGGCACGGCTGCCGTTCGTGCTGCTCAACGGCGCGAGCGGCATCGCAGTCGGCCTCGCGACCGAAGTGCCGAGCCACAACCTGCGCGAAGTGGCGGCGGCCGCGGTCGCCTTGCTGAAGAACGACAAGCTCGGCGACGACGACATCGCGGCATTGGTGCCGGGGCCCGATTACCCGGGCGGCGGCCAGATCATCAGCAGCGCCGACGAAATTCGCGCCGCCTACGCGAGCGGCCGCGGCAGCTTGAAGGTGCGGGCTCGCTGGAAGATCGAAGACCTGGCGCGCGGCCAGTGGCAATTGGTCGTCAATGAATTGCCGCCGGGCACCAGCACGCAGAAGGTGCTCGAAGAAATCGAGGAGCTGACGAACCCGAAGGTCAAGGTCGGCAAGAAGGCCTTGAGCAGCGACCAGTTGCAGCTGAAGACTACGGTGCTCGCCGTGCTCGACGCGGTGCGCGACGAATCGAGCAAGGACGCGCCGGTGCGCCTGGTGTTCGAGCCGAGAACGAGCCGCATCGAGCAGCAGGAGCTCATCACGACGCTGCTCGCGCACACGAGCCTCGAGAGCTCGTCGCCGATCAACCTGACGATGATCGGCAGCGACGGGCGGCCGACGCAAAAGAGCCTGCGCGAGATGCTCGCCGAGTGGATCGCGTTCCGGACGCAGACGGTGCAGCGGCGCACGCAGCACCGCCTTGCCAAGGTGCTCGATCGCATCCACGTGCTGGAAGGCCGGCAGCTCGTGCTGCTGAACATCGACGAGGTGATCCGCATCATTCGCGCGGCCGACGAGCCCAAGCCCGCCCTCATCGCCCGCTTCAAGTTGAGCGACCGCCAGGCCGAGGACATTCTCGAAATCCGCTTGCGCCAGCTCGCACGGCTCGAAGCGATCAAGATCGAGCAAGAGCTGAAAGAGCTGCGCACCGAGCAAGGCAAGCTCGAAGACATCCTGCACAGTGGCGGGTCGCTCAAGCGCACGGTGGTCAAGGAGATCGAGGCCGACGCCAAGCAATACGGCGACGAGCGCCGCACCTTGATCCAGGCCGAGAAGAAGTCCGTCGCCGAAGTCAGGATCATCGACGAGCCGGTCACGGTCGTTGTCAGCTTGAAGGGCTGGGTGCGCGCGCTGAAGGGCCACGAGATCGCGCCGGGGAGCCTCGCGTTCAAGGCCGGCGACGCGATGTACGGCAGTTTCCCGTGCCGCAGCGTCGACACGCTGGCGGTCATCGCGAGCGATGGTCGCGTCTATTCGGTGAACGTCGGCGCGCTGCCCGGCGGCCGCGGCGACGGCCAGCCGATCACGACCTTGATCGATCTCGAAAGCGGCACCCAGCCCGCGCACTACATCGCCGGTGCCGCCGAGCAGACGCTGGTGCTCGCCGGCACCGGCGGCTTCGGGTTGCTCGCGCGCGTCGGCGACCTGGTGTCGCGCCAACGTGGTGGCAAGACTTTCCTGACGCTCGAAGACGGCGAGAAGCCCTTGCCACCCAGCGTGGTCTCCGAAGGCATGGACCAGCTCGCGTGCCTGTCGCTGGCCGGCCGCTTGCTCGTGTTTCCGCTCGCGGAATTGAAACTGCAAAGCAAGGGTGGCCGCGGGCTCACACTGATCGATGTCGATGCGAGCGATGCGCTGGTCAGCGTTGCTGCGTTCTCGCAATCGCTGCTGGTGATCGGCACCGGCCGCGGCGGCAGGGCGAAGGAAGAGACGCTGAAGAATTCAGCGCTTGCGGCCTACGTCGGCAAGCGCGCGCGCAAGGGCAAGTCGCTCGCCGGGATGAAAGGCCAGCGCGTCGTTGCCACTTAAGCAGAAGCGCGGCGCTTCGTCGCGGGCTTGTGCGCCTTGGCCGCGGGCCGCGAGCGCTTGGCCACGGCTCGCTTGGCGCTGTGATGCGCCGCCCTGTGCACCGGCTCTGTCTCGATCGGCGAGTTGGCCGCGTTTGCCGCGAGCCACTGCGCGGTCGGCATCGTCCACGGGCTCATCGCCCACAGGCTGCGATTCGCGTCGAGGAAATGATTCCACAGCCGCGTCTGCGATTCGAGCACAGCCTCGGCGTCGGCGGGCGTGCCCTGCTCAATGACGTTCTCGACGATCGTTTCGGTCGTCTCGGCGCTCGGGCTGCTGTCGCCGGTCAGCGAAAGAGCCGGCGGCGTCCATCCGTACAGCGACCAGAAGCCGCGACTCGCGTCGAGAAACTGGTTCCACCAACGCGTCTGCAGCTCAAATATCGCCGCCACATCCCACGGGCCGTTCGCGGTCGGTGTCGGCCCGGCGCTGTCGCTGCGATCATTCATCACCGGCCACGGGGCGTTCCAGTTCAGCATGCGTTGCTCCTGAGGTTTGGAGATCAACTCTAGTGCGTTCGGACACGCCCCGCCAGTGCTGCGGAGTGCCAAAGTGTTTGGCGCTGCTGCTCAGCCGCGCGGCCGCGGCGTGCGCACCACAGTCGCCGCAACGATCGCCAACACCACAAACAGCGCCAACGCCCAGAACTCGTAAGGCACACCGAGCAAATCGACTGCGGCGTCGGCGCAGGTGCCGGTGACTTGGAACAGCGGCGGTGCGAGCGACTCGAGGTTCAGCGCGGTGATGATCTTGTCCGCCAAGGTCAAGTTGCATGAGCTCGACTTGGCGGCGACGAAGTGCTGGTACAGCGCCGACGCCGCGCCGCTCAAGGCGAGAAGGCCTGCAAGCGCGGCAAGCGCCCGCGCTGCGCTGGGCAGCAGTGCGCCGACGATGCACAACAGCGCGATGCCGACGAAGATGACGCGCTGCAGGATGCACCACGGGCAGGGCCGCATGTCGAATACATGCTGCGAGACGAGGGCCGCGCCGACCGCGGCAAGGCACAGTGCCGCCATGGCCGCGAGCGTCAACCGCGGCGTCGCGTTGAATGCGGCCATCCTCAGGCCACCTGCACGATCATTTCGATCTCGACGCAGGCGCCCATCGGGATCTGCGCGACACCGAACGCGCTGCGCGCATGCGCGCCCTTCTCGGCGAACACTTCGCCGAGCAGCTCGGAGCAGCCGTTGGTGACGAGGTGCTGCTCGGTGAACTCGGGCGTGCTGTTGACGAGGCTCATCAGCTTGACGATGCGCTCGACCTTGTCGAGGTCGCCGATCGCGGCATGCAAGGTGCCGAGCAAATCGATCGCGACCGCACGCGCCGCGCGCTTGCCGGTGTGGGTGTCGGTGTCGCGGCCGAGCTGTCCGACCCAGGCTTTGCCCTCGCGCTTGGCGATGTGGCCCGACAGGAAAACGAGGTTGCCGGTGCGCACGAACGGCACGTAGGCGGCGGCGGGAATGGCCAGCGGCGGAAGCTCGATGCCGAGCTCTTTCAGACGAGCGTAGACAGACATGATGCGAGGGGTCAGCGAAGGGAGCGCAAATGCTACACCGCGCGTGATGCAAACTCTGCGCATGGGGGGAACCAACACCGGCTGGCGCCTTGCCGGCTTGGCGCTCGGCTGGCTGGCCGGCGTCGCGCTGCAATTGAACGAGCGCGCGCTGATGGCACCGACGGCCTACATCGCCTGCGTGCTGCTCGGGGTGCTCGGCCTCGCGCTGGCATGGCGTTGGCAGCGCGCGTTCGCCCTGGCGTTGATCGGTGCGGCGCTGCTCGGCTTCGGTGCTGCCGGCTGGCAGGCCAGCGATCGATCGGCCGAGCGTCTCCCGGCGTCGCTCGAAGGC
>VBCQ01000056.1 GCA_005882155.1 Betaproteobacteria bacterium | reverse complement strand
GGCTTGAGCGCGACCGGCTATGTGCGCGACGCACCCGCGCAGCTGCTCGACCGCTCGGCCGGCCATCTCATCGAGCGCTGGCGCCAGCGCGTGCGCGATGCGATCGATGCGACGGTCAGTGATCGACGCGCGGCCGGTGTGCTGGCGGCGCTTGCGGTCGGCGACCAATCGGCCATCGAGCGCGAAGACTGGGATCTGTTTCGCAACACCGGCATCGCGCACCTGGTCAGCATCAGCGGCCTGCACGTCACGATGTTCGCCTGGCTCGCCGGGCTGCTGCTGGCGGCGGT
>VBCQ01000320.1 GCA_005882155.1 Betaproteobacteria bacterium | reverse complement strand
GCTGATGCGCACGAGCTCTTGCGGCTGCAAGCTGCCGAGGCAGGAATCGGTCGGCGTGATCAGCAAGCCTTCATCGAGCCGCATGCTGATGTTGCCGGCGCTCGCATGCGCGTAGCCGCGCTGGTACAGCGAGCGGCCGATGCGGCAGATCTCTTCGCGAGCAGCGGTCTCGTTCATGCGGGTGTCGCGAAGGCGCGCGCGAAAAATTCGTCACCGCCGAAGTTGCCCGACTTCAGCGCGAGCTGCAGCCCGTCGGGCGCCGCTTCGCACGTCGTGTGGCACCACGGAACGCCGGTGTCGATCTGCGCACCGATTTGCATCTGCTCAACGCCGAGCGCCTGCACGCAGGCGCCCGAGGTTTCGCCGCCGGCGACAACGAGCCGGCGCACGCCGCGCTCCACGAGTCCGCGCGCGATCGCAGCGAGCGCCTGCTCGACGAGCGCACCGGCGCGCGCTATGCCGAGCGCGGCTTGAATCGCAGCGACCGTGTCGGCGCTGGCCGATGAATAGACGAGCACCGGACCGTGCGGCAGCTGCAGCTGCGCCCACGCGAGCGCCGATGTGACGGCGTCTTCGCCGGCCCCGATTCGCACCGGGTCGATCGCGAGCGCGGCGCCGCCATCGTCGATGAAGCGGCGCACCTGGCGTTGCGTCGCTTGCGAGCAGCTGCCGCAGACGATCGCCTCGGCACCGTCGACGGCGGGCAGGTGAGTCGCTGCATCGGCAGCGATCAGGTCCCAGTTCTGCGGCAGGCCGATCGCGAGTCCTGAGCCGCCGACGACGAGCCGCATGCCCTTGGCCGCCGCGCCGAGGCGCATCAGGTCGTCGTTCGACACGGCATCGGCGATCGCGAGCGCAATGCCTTGCGTGCGCAGCGCGGCGATGCGCTCGCCGATCGCGACGACCCCGTGCGCGACGCTGCGCTGATCGATGAGCCCGACAGTGTGCCGGCATTGCGCTTGCAGCACGCGAATCAAGTTGGCGTCGCGCATCGGCGTCAGCGGGTGATCGCGCATGCCCGACTCGCTGAGCAGCAGGTCGCCGACGAACAGGTGGCCCATGAACACCGTTCGCGCGTTGTCGGGAAACGCCGGCGTGACGATCGCGAAGTCGCTGTCGAGCGCGTCCATCAAGGCCTCGGCGACCGGGCCGATGTTGCCTTGCGGCGTGCTGTCGAAGGTCGAGCAGATCTTGAAGTAGATCTGCTGCGCGCCTTGCTCGCGTAGCCAGCGCAACGCGTGCAGCGACTGCTCGATGGCATCGTCGGCAGGCACGGTGCGCGACTTCAATGCGACGACGATGGCGTCGGCTTGCGCGAGTGGCGCGGCCGCAGGCACGCCGATGGTCTGCAGCGCGCGCATGCCGCCGCGAACGAGCGTGTTCGCGAGATCGGTCGCGCCGGTGAAGTCGTCGGCGATGCAGCCGAGTTTCAAGCGCTGCGTCATGGTGCTGCGGGCAATTCGAGCCCGGCGATCGCGGCGTAGAACTTGATCACTGCAGCGTCGTCTTCGCCGCCATGTCCGGCCGCTGCGGTGGCGAGGTAGAGCTGGTGTGCCGCCGCAGCGAGCGGCAGAGGGAACGCGAGCCGGCGCGCTGCATCGAGCACGAGCCCGAGGTCCTTGACGAATATGTTGACGCTCGACAGCGGCGTGTAATCGCCGTCGAGAATGTGCGGCACGCGGTTCTGGAACATCCAGCTCATGCCGGCCGAATTGCAGATCACGTCGTAGAGCTGGCGCGGGTCGGCGCCGGCGCGCATGCCGAGCGCCATCGCCTCGCACGCTGCCGCGATGTGCACCCCGGCGAGGTGCTGGTTGATCATCTTCACCGTCGAGCCGATGCCCGGCTGGTCGCCGAGCCGGTAGACGAGCCCGGCGATCGCGGCGTAGAACTTGATCACTGCAGCGTCGTCTTCGCCGCCATGTCCGGCCGCTGCGGTGGCGAGGTAGAGCTGGTGTGCCGCCGCAGCGAGCGGCAGAGGGAACGCGAGCCGGCGCGCTGCATCGAGCACGAGCCCGAGGTCCTTGACGAATATGTTGACGCTCGACAGCGGCGTGTAATCGCCGTCGAGAATGTGCGGCACGCGGTTCTGGAACATCCAGCTCATGCCGGCCGAATTGCAGATCACGTCGTAGAGCTGGCGCGGGTCGGCGCCGGCGCGCATGCCGAGCGCCATCGCCTCGCACGCTGCCGCGATGTGCACCCCGGCGAGGTGCTGGTTGATCATCTTCACCGTCGAGCCGATGCCCGGCTGGTCGCCGAGCCGGTAGACCTTGCCGGCGATCGCGTCGAGCAGCTCGCCTGCCGCTGCGAACGCGTCGGCGCTGCCCGACGCCATGATTGTCATCTGGCCGTCCGCGGCTTTGCGCGCGCCACCCGACACCGGCCCGTCTATGAAGCCGATGCCGCGCTCTGCGAGTTGTGCAGCCCATTGCGGCGGCAAGCTCGGGTCGACGGTAGCCGATGCGACGACGACCGAGCCCGACTTCAAATGCTGCGCCAGCGCGCCATTGCCGAACAGCACGTCTTCGGTTTGTGCCGCGTTGACGACGAGGATGATGACGACGTCGCAATGCGCGGCCAACTCGGCAGGTGTGCTCGCAACATGACCGCCGGCGGCGGCGAAGCGCTCGAGCACGTCGCTGCGCGTGTCGCTGCCCCAGGTCGTGATGCCGCGGCGCAGGGCCGAGACCGCTGCGCCCCAGCCCATCGAGCCGAGTCCGACGACACCCAGCGTCTGGGTCGATGCGCTCGGATTCATCGGACTCTGCGCTTGCGCGATGCGATGCGCACCGGCGCGCCGGCGACCTGCAGTCGATGCGCCGCGTTGATCATGTGCTGCGCCGCGGCGGCGCGCGCGCCCTGCGCGTCGCGCTTGGCGATCGCGTCGGCGATCGCGCGGTGCTCGTGGCGCACCTGCTCCATGAAGTCGCTGCGCTGCGCTTCGTTGGCGCGCGTGACCTTGGTCGCGTCGCGCTGATACTGCTCGAGGAAGGTGATGAGGCGGCAGAACTGCGGGTTGCCGGTGGCTTCGGCGATCGTGCGGTGAAAGTGCAGGTCTTCTTCTACGCCGTCGCGGCCGGCGTCGACCGCGTCGTCGATCGCCTGCAGCGCAGCGCGAATCTGTCGCGTCTGCGCCGCCTTCGCGCGCTGCGCGGCGAGCGCGGCAACCTCGCCTTCGAGCGCGCGCCGCACCTCGACGATTTGCAGCACTGACGCGAGCGACGCGAGCACGCTCGGGTCGAACGCCAAGGGCCGGGCCGACGCTTCGGGCGCGACGAACACGCCCGAGCCTTGGCGCGAGACCAGCAGGCCCATCGACTTGAGCCGGCTCATGGCTTCGCGAACGACGGTGCGCGAGACGCCATGCTTGATCGCGAGGTCTTGCTCGGTCGGCAGCTTGTCGGCCGGGCGCAGCTCGCCGCTTTCGATGCGTGCCGACAGCAGCGCGGCCAGCCGGTCCGACAAGCGATCCGGCGCGGCGAGCGCATCGGACCGAGCATGTTGAATGGTCATATGGTTATCATACAAGTTGCGCTGCAGCGATGTCGAGCGAAGCGCGCCGATATCCCTCATCGTCGGCGGGTCTCGGTTCGCGACTCGAACCACGAGCGACGACTTCAGCGAGCGCGTTGCAGGCGAAACGCAAATCCGTCACGGGAGTTGCCCTTGACTTGTGCCGCTGGGGCTACAGCCGCGCGCCACGTGCCGAAAACGAGGGGTAAGCTCGCAGGCGCTGGGACCCTCGCCTGCGCGATGCAACCGCAGGTCCCTCCATTGTCATGGTCACCAATCCGCCTTCTCCGCCGCCCAGCAACGCGCCTGCCACGGTCGACGAGCGCGACGCGTTGCCGGCCGGAACGCGCTTCGGCGAGCTCGAGATCCTGCGGGTGATCGGGGTCGGCGGCTTCGGCATCGTCTACCTCGCGCAAGACCATTCGCTGCAGCGCCCGGTGGCGCTGAAGGAATACATGCCGGGCTCGCTCGCGGCGCGCGGCAAGGGCCAGATGGTGTCGGTGCGATCGTCTGCCTATTCCGAAACGTATGCGATGGGCTTGCGATCGTTCGTCAACGAAGCGCGGCTGCTGGCCCGCTTCAATCATCCGTCGTTGGTGCAGGTCTATCACTTCTGGGAAGCCAACGGCACCGCCTACATGGTGATGCCGTACCTGCTCGGCCACACCGCGCGCGATGTGCGACGCGGCATGAGCGAGACGCCGACCGAGGCATGGGTGCGCGGCGTGATGGACCCGATTCTCGAAGCGCTCGACCTGCTGCATCGCGAGGGCGTCTATCACCGCGACATCGCGCCCGACAACATCCTGCTGTCGCCGGGCGAGCCGCCGGTGCTGCTCGACTTCGGCGCCGCGCGCCGCATCATCGGCGATCACACGCACACCTTCACCGCGATCTTGAAGCCGAGCTACGCGCCGATCGAGCAGTACGCCGAGGTCGTGCAGCTGCGCCAA
>VBCQ01000323.1 GCA_005882155.1 Betaproteobacteria bacterium | reverse complement strand
CTGGATGCTCCTGTCTTCCCTGCGCCACGCGAGCGACATCGCCGCCGGCGAGCAACTCAGCAGTTCGCTGGCGCTGCGCTGGGAGAACTACCGCGACCTCTGGGTCAACGTCGACTTCTTCAACTACTTTCGCAACAGCCTCGTCGTCTGCGGCCTCGCGACAGTGATCTCGACGGCGTGCGCGCTGTGCGCGGCCTATGCGTTGGCGCGATTTCGCTTTCGCGGCTCGCATGCGGCGAGCCTTGCGATCACCGTGACGCAGGTCATTCCCGGCATGCTGTTCTTCCTGCCGCTGTACATGCTTTATCGCAACCTCGGCGAGTCGTGGGGCGTGCAAATGCTCGACACCTATCGCGGCCTGATCTTTCTGTACGTGGCCCTCTTCACGCCGGCGAGCATCTGGATCATGCGCGGCTTCTTCGTCGCGATCCCGCGCGAGCTCGAGGACGCCGCGGTGATGGACGGCTGCTCGCGCTTCGGCGCCTTCGTTCGCATCGTGCTGCCGATTAGTGCGCCGGGCATCATCGCGACCGCGACCTTCGTCTTCCTGCTCGCGTGGGACGAGCTGTTCTTCGCCTGGGTGCTGACGAGCTCGCCCGACGTGCAGACGATTCCGGTGGGCATTCGCCTCTTCATCAACCAGTTCCAGCATCGCTACGACCTGATGATGGCCGCCGGCGCGGTGTCGACGCTGCCGGTGCTGCTCGCCTTCTTCGCCGGCCAGCGCTACTTCATCAAGGGCCTCGCGGCCGGCGCAGTGAAATGACAGCCCCCACGTCGCTTCGCTCCTGCCCCCCGAGGGGGCGCTCGGCCGCCTTGGGGCGGCCCGGCGCCGGCCGAGTGCTGAGCGCATGACATCTGTCACCCTGCGCCACATCGACAAGCGCTTCGACGATGAGGCCGCATTGGTCGTGTCCGACGTCGACTTGCAGATCGCGTCGGGCGAGTTCGTCGTTTTCGTCGGCCCGTCGGGGTCGGGCAAGTCGACGCTGCTGCGCATCATCGCGGGGCTCGAGAGCGCATCGGCCGGCGACATCGTCATCGGCGACTTGCTCGCCAACGACGTGCACGCGTCGCAGCGCGGCATCGCGATGGTGTTCCAGTCGTACGCGCTGTATCCGCACATGACGGTCCACGACAACATGGCATTCGCGCTGCGCATGGCCGGCACGCCCAAGCGCGAAGTCATGCAGCGGGTGCGCAAGTCGGCCGAGATCCTGCAGATCACGCACCTGCTCGACCGCAAGCCCAAGACCTTGTCGGGCGGGCAGCGCCAGCGCGTCGCGATCGGACGGGCGATCGTTCGCGAGCCCAAGGTGTTTCTGTTCGACGAGCCGCTGTCGAACCTCGACGCATCGTTGCGGCAGGACATGCGAGTCGAGCTGTCGCGGCTGCACCAGGAGCTCGGCGCGACGATGATCTACGTGACGCACGACCAGGTCGAAGCGATGACGCTCGCGAGCCGCATCGTCGTCTTCGATGCCGGCGTCGTGCAGCAGGTCGGAACGCCGGTCGAGCTGTACGAAAGCCCGGCGAATCTGTTCGTCGCCGGCTTTCTGGGCGCGCCGAAGATGAACTTGCTGCCAGCGACGCTCGTCAGTGCGGACCACCGAGGTGCCGAGGTCACAGGGCCTGGCCGCGCTGCGCTTCGCGTCGCCGTCGATGCAGCCGGCGCGGTCACGGGGTCTGCCGTCACCCTGGGGATCCGGCCCGAGCACTTGCGCTTCGCCAACGCCGACACTGACGCGAGCAACACGATCGCCGCGCGCATCGAATTGATCGAGTATCTCGGCGACCATCTGCTCGTCTATGCAACCGTCTCGGATGCGGCGCAGCGCCTGTGTCTCAAGCTGCCGGGGCACGCCACGCGCGTCCGCATCGGCGACACGGTCCACATCGAGCTTCCGGCCGAGCATGGCCTGCTGTTCGATGCCGCGGACGTTGCCTTCACCCGCCTGCCACCAAGCGCGCCATGAAGATCCTGCACAACCACATCGGCTACGCGCTCGGCGGACGCAAGCGCGTGCTGGTGCAAGGCAGCACGCCGCTCGCGAGCGACTCGTTCACCGTGTTCGATGCGACGACCCGCGAAGCGCTGTGGCGCGGGCCGCTGCGGCCC
Source organism: Betaproteobacteria bacterium (assembly GCA_005882155.1). Lineage (GTDB taxonomy): Bacteria > Pseudomonadota > Gammaproteobacteria > Burkholderiales > Burkholderiaceae_C > Albitalea. The sequence goes on along the minus strand of VBCQ01000323.1, from coordinate 448 downwards.
TGCGGCAGCGTGAGCCGTTGGCGCGACTGGCGCTACTGGGAGGCTGATTTCTCGGCACTCGCGACACCGGGCCGCGTTTTCGTGTCGATTGACGGTGCCGCGCCACCGCTGGTGTCGGCGCCGTTTCGCATCGCCGCCGATCTCTACGATGGGCAACTGATGTCCGACCTGCTGCATTACTTCAAGTCGCAGCGCTGCAGCGGCGTGTTCGACCGCGCCGATCGCCATTGCCCGATCTTCGGCAGCAGCGAGCGTGTCGACGTGCATGGCGGCTGGTACGACGCGTCGGGCGACACGTCGAAGTACCTGTCGCATCTGTCGTATGCGAACTTCATGAACCCGCAGCAGACGCCGCAACTGGTGTGGAACCTGATCGAAGGCCGCGCGAAGGGCCCGAGCGCCAACCTGTGGCTCGACGACCGCATCGTCGACGAGGCCTTGCACGGCG
>VBCQ01000322.1 GCA_005882155.1 Betaproteobacteria bacterium | reverse complement strand
TCGCGCGCCGGGCAGTCGATGAGCGACGTGCCGTCGAGGTGCAGGCAATCGAAGAAATACACCGCAAGCGGCAGCTCGGTGCGCATGCGCGCGACGTCGAGCTTGCGGCCGAAACGGCGCATCGTGATTTGAAACGGCAGCGGCGTACCGCCGGCCGCCAGCGCGACCGCCTCGCCGTCGAGGATCAACTCGTGCGCCGCCACGCCTTGCAGCGCCTCGACGACTTCGGGCACCGAGGCGGTCACGTCGTTCAAGTTGCGCGTGTAGACCTTGATCTCGTCGCCGGCCTTGTGGACCTGAACGCGCGCGCCGTCGACCTTCCATTCGAGCGCCGCGGTGCCCAGGCGCGCCAGCGCATCGGCGATGTCGTCGGCCGGTTGCGCGAGCATCGGCTGCACCGGCCGATGCAGTGCGACGGCGTAGCGCGCGAGTGCGCCCGCCCCTTCCGTCAGCGCGACACGAGCGACAAGGCCTAAGTCACCCACGAACATCGCCGCGCGGCGTACATCGGCGACCGGCACATTCGATGCAGCAGCAATCGCATCGATCATCACGCCTTCGAGCGCGCCCTGGCGCAGCTCGCCGACGAGCAGGCGCAGCAGGAAGTCCTGCTCGGCCGCGGTGGCGCGTTCGAACAGCGAGCGCAGAAGTGCGTTGCGCTCGGCCGCGGATCCTTTGCCAGTGGTTGCGGCGATGCGGGTGAGTGCGGCGTCGACATCGCGCAGGGTGAGTCCAGGCTGCGCCGCGTGCGACCCGCGCAGCGCGGCCAACGTGGCGTAGCCGATCCCGATCCGGCCCTGGCACGTCACGCCCGAAAGGTAGGCGACGGCGATCTCGATCTCATCGGCCGCCGCGCCGCGCAGGCAGGCGGCGATCGCGTCGCGCTTGGCCAGCCGGCTGCTCGTCTGCGCGACCCGGCTGGACGCATCGACCACGGCAGCGAGCAAGGTCGTCATGGCGGCATTCGCTCATCGCCTCGGCGACGACGCGCCAAACGGGTTGTCCCCGAACGGATGTTCGCGCTCGGACCCGACGTCGGCGTCGGAGGCGAAACGCAGGACCGCCTGCCTCTGCACGCCGGAACGAACCGTGACCGCAGCTGTCTTCGTCTCGCTGCCGCCGCCGTCGAGTTGCTGGGTCGCGGAGATCGAGTAGCGTCCAGGTGGGAGCGCAGCGAAGAACCACGGGCCAGCCATCGTGTGCTCGAGCACAAGGTGATGCCCCGGCTCGCTCATGATGCGCAGCCGCGCATCCGACAGATAAGCGCCGGAGCCCTTCGCCAGGGTGGTGACCCACAGGCTATAGCGGCCGCGCTCGGCGTGAAGTTCCTTCACCTCGGACTGCCCGATGCCGCCTGACACATAGACGACGCCTCCTTCGGTCGTTCCGCGTTCGAGCGCCCCAGCGTTTGGGCTGAGCAGCGCAAGTGCCAACGCGGCCAGTGTCGTAACGTTTCGCCAAGAGTCCTTCATCGTCAATCTCCTCGGTTGCCTGCAGTGCCGATGTCAAAGGTTCGCAAGCGGGATCTGCGCTGCTTGCTCATCGACGTCGAGCGCCACGATGAGCTTCGCCAAGTCCTTTCGGAGCCGCCGAAGCGTCGCATCGTCAAGCGAGTGCAGCGCCTAGGGAAGCACGCCGGCGAACGGCCCCGGAGCACGCTTGAGCACCTTGGCTCCCGCCGGCAGCAGCCGCAACTGCACGGCGCGGCGATCCGTACCCTGCTTCAGCGCAACGATCATCTCGCGTTCGATCAACACCTTGACCAGATTGCTCGCCGTGGATTGATGAATGTCCATGGCACGGGCCAGATCTCCGACCCCAATGTCGGGGCGTTCGCGCACGACGCTCAGCGCCCACACCTGCGCGCCCCCCAGGCCGACCTTGCGTTCGACTTGCTGGAAGTGCGTCTTGACGCCATTGAGGACCTGTCGGAACTGCCGCAGGACCTGGGTGGCGGGGTCTTCAGGCTGCGAGGCCTTGGCGGTCGGGACGCGCAGAGAAAGCTTCGGACGAGTGGCCATGGATCGTTCGGGAGCGAATGGTTATCGGATGGATGCTATCCAAGCCGGAAACGTGCCAGCGACGCGGCGACCATTCCCTGATGCGGTAGCCGAACTCGAACAGGATCAGACCGAACGCAACGTTCGCCAGCAAGATCATCGTGCCGGTGCTGGACGCCGGCACCCAGGCCATCTGACCCGGTCCGAACAGAAAGCCGACGAGCCCGTAGAGGCTGATGCGCGGAAGGCCTGTCCATCGATGGCCGAACTCGCCCAGCGCCCAGGCAAGCGCGATCACCACGGGCCAGCCCAGGGTCATCGCCGCCGCCTGCAGTTCCTGCATGAGCCCCCAAAAAAACGGATACCGATGTGGTGCCCGAAGCTGGTCATGGGCTACCAGCGCTTCTGACAAATGCGGCCGCCTGGCCGCGGCTGCACGTTACTTGGCGCCCGGATAGACGACGTCGGCGCGGCGATTCTCTGCCCACGCCGCTTCGTCATGTCCCGCGGCCTTGGGTTTCTCTCTGCCGAAGCTCACCGCCTCGACTTGCGAGTCCTTCACGCCGTACAGCTTCAGCGCGCCCGTCACAGCCTCCGCGCGCCGCTGCCCGAGCGCCAGGTTGTATTCACTGCTGCCGCGCTCATCGGTATTGCCTTCCACGCGGACGTGGAGGTTCGGGTTGCGAGACAGGTAGTCGCCCTGCACCTCGATCACGGAGCGGTACTTGGTACCGCGCTGCTCGGGTCCAGGTGTGCGGCCAGGCTTGCCGTCTGAACGGGTACGGGCGCGGTGGAGGCCGTCGACGGCGGTGCGGGACGCGCAGGGGTCGGCGCTGCCGGCGCGGCCACCGGTGCGGGTTCTGTTTGCGTCGGCGTACTGGAGCACGCCGCCATGAGAACAGGCATTGCGGCGAGTGCAGCTTGAAGAAGAGTCGTGTGT
>VBCQ01000321.1 GCA_005882155.1 Betaproteobacteria bacterium | reverse complement strand
CCGACTGATCGCGATGACCGGTTACGGCCAGGAAAGCGACAAGCTCGCCGCCGCCGAAGCGGGCTTCGACCGGCACCTCGTCAAGCCGGTCGACTTCGACGTGCTGGTGGAGATGATCGAGCGCTTGGGTTAGACGGCTGTTGAAATGCTGCGCCTCTGCGTTGAATGAAATGATCTTTCGACATGCTGCTACGGCGCCGGCCGCAGCAGTACCAGCAGTGCGCCATGCCCGCCGTCGGCCGCGCGTGCTTGGGTGAAGGCAATGACCTCGCTCTTCTGCGCGAGCCAGCTTTTCACTTTTGCTTTGAGCACCGGCTCGCGCCCCGGCGAGCCGTGGCCCTTGCCGTGGATCACACGAACGCAGCGCAGGCCGTGCCGATCGGCGTCGCGCAAGAATGCGCCGAGCCGCTCGCGTGCCTCGTCGCGGCGCAGACCGTGCAAGTCGAGCTGACCCTGGATCGCCCAGACGCCGCGACGCAGCTTGCGTACGACTTCGGGCCCGATGCCGCGGCGACGATACGACAGCGCATCGTCGGTCTCGAGCAGCGTCTCGACGTCGAACTCGTCGGAGATCGCTTCGCGCAGCACCGCCGCTTCGTCGCGCTCGCGCTGGCGCGGCACGGGGCTCGCGCGCGCGCGCTCGATGACCGCGCGCGCACGCTGGCGCAGCGGCGCGACCGGGCCGACGGTGTGGGCGAACAGATCGCGCTCGCGCTTGTCGCGCGCGCTGCGCTCACGCGAGTGCGCATCGCGCTGGGCGGCGAGCGCAGCCGCGTCGGCCAGCGACTGCTTCAGTGCGCTCAAGTCTTGCAGGCTGCGGATCTTGGCATTCACAGCAGCCCTCGCTCGGCGAACGAAGCGACCTCGGTCTGACCGACGATCAGATGGTCGAGGACGGGCACGTCGACGAGTTGCAGCGCGCTCTTCAGCGTTCGCGTCAGGAACTCGTCGGCGTGCGACGGCTCGGCCACGCCCGATGGATGGTTGTGCGCGAGGATCACCGCGCCGGCGCGCAACTCGATCGCGCGCTTGACGACTTCGCGCGGGTAGACGCTCGTTTGGGTCAGCGTGCCGCGGAACATTTCCTCGAGCTTGAGCAGGCGATGCTGCGCGTCGAGGAACATCACCGCGAACACTTCGTGGCCGAGGTGGGCGAGCTGCATTCGCAGGTAGTCCTTGACCTGTTGCGGCGAGCCGAACACGGGGCCGCTCGCGAGCTGCTGCACCAGCGATCGGCGGGCCAGTTCCATCACCGCCGCGATCTCGGCGCGCTTGGCCGGGCCGAGCCCTTTGATGCGTTTGAGGTCAGCTGGAACCGCTTGCAGCAAACCGGCCAAGCCTTTGAAGCTGTCGAGCATCTGCTGCGCGAGCTGCAGCACCGACGTGCCTTTCAGGCCGGTGCGCAAGAGCAGCGCGACGAGCTCGGCGTCGGCCAGCGACGCGGCGCCGAGCGCGAGCAATTTCTCGCGCGGGCGAGCGTTCGCAGGAATGTCCTTGAAGACCATGATCGTCGCTGCAGGCCGCCAAGGCGCTGGCTCGTAAAATTGCGTCCAGTCTATCTAACCAGCTCTCGCCTTGAATCCAGTCCAGCCCGGGTCGTTCCTGACCCTGCACTACCGCCTCGCCGGGGCCGACGGCACCGACATCGTCAACACCTTCGCCGAAGCGCCAGCGACTCTGTCGCTCGGCACCGGCGAGTTGGCACCGGCGATGGAGGCGCGCCTCATTGGCCTGCTCGAAGGCACGCGCGCGTCGTTCGAGCTCGCGCCGGGCGAAGCCTTCGGCGAGCGCAACCCCGAGCTGCTGCAGCGCGTGAAGCGCAGCCTGCTCGATGAGATGGGCGACCCCGACGAGCAGTACGGCGTCGGCGACGTCGTGCAGTTCCCGACCCCCGACGGGCAGGGCGCGTATGCCGGCGTCGTTCGCGAGCTGGGCGACGACTGGCTGCTGTTCGACTTCAACCATCCGCTCGCCGGCCAGCCGGTGGTGTTCGAGGTTCAGCTGATCGGGGTGCTGTGATGAGCGGCGACAACGTCGGCGTCGACGAGGTCGTGCTTGCCGAGCCGCGCGGCTTTTGCGCCGGCGTGGATCGCGCGATCGAGATCGTCGAGCGCGCATTGACCCGCTTCGGCGCGCCGATCTATGTGCGTCACGAGATCGTCCACAACACCTACGTCGTCAACGACTTGAAGGCCAAGGGCGCGATCTTCATCGAAGACCTGGCCGACGTGCCGCCGGGTGCGACGCTGGTCTTCAGCGCTCATGGTGTGAGCCAAGCGGTGCGGCGCGAGGCGGCGGCGCGCGGCTTCAGCGTGTTCGACGCAACCTGTCCGCTCGTGACCAAGGTGCACGTGGAGGTCGCGAAGCTGCACAAGGAAGGCTACGACTTCATCATGATCGGCCACAAGGGCCACCCCGAGGTCGAGGGCACGATGGGGCAGTTGAGCGAAGGCATTTACCTCGTCGAGGATGTGGCCGATGTCGCGCAGGTGCAGGTCGCCCAAAGCGAGAAGCTCGCGGTCGTTACGCAGACGACCTTGTCAGTCGACGATGCGGCGGAGATTCTCGCCGCGGTGAAGCGGCGCTTTCCGAACGTGCGCGAGCCCAAGCAGCAGGACATCTGCTACGCGACGCAAAACCGCCAGGACGCGGTGAAGGTGCTTGCGCCGAAAGTGGACGTGCTGATCGTCGTCGGCAGCCCGACCAGCTCCAACAGCAACCGGCTGCGCGAGCTCGCCGAACGGCTGGGCACGCACGCCTACATGGTCGACGCCCCGGAAGACCTGAAGCCCGAGTGGTTCGAAGGCAAGAAGCGCGTCGGACTCACCGCCGGCGCATCGGCACCCGACATCCTCGTGCAGCATGTCATCGAGCGCTTGCGTGCGCTCGGCGCGGTGTCGGTGCGCAGCATGCCGGGTGTCGAAGAGACGACGCATTTCCCCTTGCCGAAGGGACTCGGCGACAAGGCGATGGGCCTAGCGTGACGCGCGGCGGTGGAACACGAGCGGCTTGATCGAACTCTTCGGAGTTGCCGGCGTCGTGTCGCCGCAGTTGTCGCAGCCGCCGCAGCCCGATGTCGGCTGCACCGCTTGACGAAACGGCCTCGCGATCGCGTCGGGCAGCGGCAACTTCAGCAAGCGAGTTGAAAGCCCACGGCGCACTGCCGTAGGCATCAGCGTCCACAGCGCGTAGGCACTGCAGGCGATGACGATCAAGCCGACGATGACGCCTTGCATGTTCATCTCAAGCTCCCAGCCACAAGGTGACGCGGTAGGTGACGAAGGCCGCCACGTACGCGAGCACGAACAGATATGCCGCCATCACAACCGGATAGCGCCATGAGTTGGTCTCGCGCTTGACGACGACCAGCGTCGAGATGCATTGCGGCGCGAACACGTACCACGCGAGCAGCGCGTAGGCAGTGGCGAGCGACCAGCCTTGCGCGATGACGGGCGACAAGGTGTCGGCCACCGCGTCGCCGGCGGCCGACAGCGAATACACCGTTCCCAATGCACCGACCGCGACCTCGCGCGCTGCGAGGCCGGGCACCAGCGCGATCGAGATCTGCCAGTTGAAGCCGATCGGCGCGAACACATGCTGCAACGCCTGGCCGAGCCAGCCGGCGATGCTGTACTGGATCGCCGGCCCGGTCGCGTCGGCCGGCGGCGCGGGGTAGCTCGACAAGAACCACAGCACGACCATCAGCGAGAAGATGATGGTGCCGACGCGGCGCAGGAAGATGCGTGCGCGCTCCCACAGGCCGAGCACGAGGTTGCGCAAGCCGGGCACGCGATATGGCGGCAGCTCGAGCATCAGCGGCTGGTAGCCACTCTTCATCCAGACGCGCTTGAAGACCCAGGCGACGCCCATCGCCGAGATGATGCCCGCCACGTAAAGCGCGAACAGCGTGAGGCCGCGCAGATTGAACGGGCCGACGCTGCGATTCGGCACGAAGGCACCGATCAGCAGTGCGTAGACCGGCAGCCGCGCCGAGCAGGTCATCAGCGGCGCGATCATGATCGTCGCGAGGCGGTCTTTCCAATTCGCGATCGTTCGCGTCGCCATGATGCCGGGGATCGCACAGGCAAAGCTCGACAGCAGCGGGATGAAGGCGCGCCCCGACAGGCCGACCTTGCCCATCAAGTTGTCGAGCAGGAACGCAGCGCGCGGCAGGTAGCCCGAGTCCTCGAGCAGCAGGATGAAGAAGAAGAGGATCAGGATTTGCGGCAGAAACACGATGACGCTGCCGGCGCCGGCGATCACGCCGTCCACGAGCAGGCTGCGCAGCGGGCCCTCGGGCATGTGCGTGGTGGTCCACTGGCCGAGCGCGGCCATCGTGGCCTTGATCGCATCCATCGGCAGGTTGGCCCACGAGAACACCGCCTGGAAGACGAGGAACAGCAGCGCCGACAGCATCACGAGGCCCCACACCCGATGCATCACGATCGCGTCGATGCGATGGTGAAAGCGCTGGAACTGCGTCGCCTTCGGCGCCGCGATGGCGAGGATGCGCCGCACTTCGCGCTGGAGGTCGGCCGATGAGGGCGCTTCGGCTACGTTCCTGGCGATGGTTTGCGGCGGCAGTCCGACCGCGATCTCGCGCTCGAGCTCGGCGAGCAGCTGCGCATGACCGTCGTGCCGCACTGCGACGGTCTCCACGACTGGGCAGCCGAGCTCGGCCGACAGGCGCGGCACGTCGATCGCGAGCCCCTGGTCGCGCGCCACGTCGGCCATGTTGAGTGCGACGAGCATCGGCCGGCCGAGCTGTTTCAGCTCGAGCACCAGGCGCAGGTTCATTCTCAGATTGGTCGCATCGACGACGGCGACGATCGCATCTGGCGCGGCCTCGCCGTGGCGCCGCCCTTCGATCACTTCGAGCGTGACCTGCTCGTCGGGTGTCGCCGGCGTCAGGCTGTAGGCGCCGGGCAGATCGACGACCGAGACCGTCAGGCCATTGCGCAAGCGCGCCATGCCGACCTTGCGCTCGACCGTCACGCCGGCGTAGTTCGCGACCTTCTGGCGCGCGCCGGTCAGCAGGTTAAAGAGAGCCGTCTTGCCGCAGTTCGGGTTGCCCACCAGCGCCACGCTCCACGCCGGAGCGTGGATGTGGGTGGCAGCCGAGCTGTGCGACATGTCAGGCAGGGCGGACTTCGATGCACTGCGCCTCGAGCAGACGCAGCGCGAACAGCGTCTCGCCGATCAGCACCGCGAGCGGCTCGCGCCCACCGGGGCCGCGGCGCAGCAGTTGCAGCGGCTCACCGGGGATGAAGCCGAGCTCGCCGAGACGACGCAGCGTGACCGCATCGACATCGCGCGATGCCGCGACGACGCCCTCGACGGTGGCGTGTGCGCCATTGGGCAGTTCGGTGAGCAGCATGGTCGGTGTCGCTTTGATGCTGGGTGGGCCGGAATGCGTTTGCAAATGAGATTCTCTCGCATTTCCATATTAGTTCACGCAAGCCCCTACCGGGCGTGACGCCGGTCAATTCATTCGCGTCTCGCGTGACTTTCGTCGTTGGTGAAACGCGAGTCCCGCCCCGGCGGCGATGCCGACCGCCGAGTGCAGCCAGCCGAGCGCCGGGCGCACCGATTCGCTCGCGAAGTAGTACAGCAGGTAGCCGGTGAGCGCGAGCAGCGCGCCGAGGATGCACAGCGCGAGCCCGGTACCGCGCTGCCCGGCTCGGCGCTGTCGCCCGGTCAGCCGCCAGCCCTGCGGCACATGCGCCGCGGCGAGAACACCGAGCATGAAGAGGGCGGCAAAGGATGCGAGGCCATGCAGCCGCATCGCCCAGGCTTCGAGCGGATGCGGCAGCTCACCGGCTGCAGCGCTGTAGTGAAGGACCAGCCACAGAACGCCGCTGGCGAGCAGCGCGGCGCCCGCGACATAGAGGCTGCGTCGCTGCCAGCGGGGGAGGCGGTGAGCGTGGCGGGTCATGGCGAGTCGTCGTCAATGCAGCCACGCCTGAGCGTTGTAGCGAGCCAGCAAAGGATCGGCAGTATCGCCGCTGAGCGCGATGAGCTTGGTCAGCGCGTCGGCCCACAGGCACTCGGGCGCGGCCACGCTGACATGAGCGCGCACCGGCTGGGAGCCGTCGATGCCCACGGCCTGCGAGCGGGTGCGGCGATCGAAATGGCTGGTCGCGAAGGCGCCATCAGCGAGCGTCGCGAATGGCCTCACGCCGCCCGCATGCTCATCGCGCAACGACAGCGGCAGCGCCGCTTCGCCGAACACGCGCACGTCGCCGCCGGCGTTGACCCAGCCACTCGCGCAGCCGGCGCGCCGCATCGCCAGCACCGCCCGGTCGACCGCGTAGCCCTTGGCGATGCCGCCGAGATCGAGCTGCACGGCGTCGTGGAGCTTATGCAGTCGCGTGCCATCGCACCGCCAGTGGCCTGGTCCCGAGCCGAGCGTGACGTCGAACGCACCGTCGCTCGCGTCATGGAGCTCTTGCGCTGCGGCGAGGACTGCGGCGGTGTGGGCATCGACCGAGATCACATCGAAGCCGGCGCTAATCGCGATCTCGACATCCCCGCCGCGCGCGCCGACCTCGACAAGCGTGCCGAGCAGCGGTCGTGCGCGCCTTGTCCAGTGCGCGCTCACCCGAGTCCTCCATGGCGGCGTGCGAACGCGACCACGGCGACGATGCGCTTGATGCCGTCGGTCACATGCGTGCAGCTCAGCGTCGCTCCGCTGATGTTGGCGATGTCTTCACCGATCTTCAGCGGCGATGTGCTCGTCTTGCCGATGAACTGCTTGCGCCAGGCAGGAAGACGAATCTCGTGACCGTGGCTCTCGCGGTAGGAAAGCACTTCGACCTGCTTCACTGCGCCGTCGGCGCCGATGCCCACCGCGTAGGTGATCAGCTCGAACTTGCCGATCACCTCGTCGACGACGACGAAGCCGAGCGGCGTGCCGCCACGCTGCGCGATGCGAACCGCCCAGTGGGCAGAGCGCGGCTGCACGCCTTGCGCGGCCAATGCCTGCAACTGCGCCGCGTCGAGATCGATGTCGCGCGACTCGAATCGATCGGCGTCGGGAAACATCAAGCGCGCGGCCTGCTCGGCGCTCAGATAGTCGACCGCGAACGCGCTCGCCGGCGCCAGTGCGACGACCGAGGCGGCGAGCGCGATGCGCATCAGAAGCTCCAGCCGAGGCCGAGGTTGACGCGGTTCGCGTCGCGGTTTTCGCGAAAGCGCTGCAGGTCGGCCTTGACGACGACGCCCGGCGTGACCTGAAAGTTCGCGCCGACGGTGACGACACGCTCGGTCGGTGCGGCGGCTGGCGTCAGGCCGGGTCCGAGGTCGGCGAAGCTGCGTGCCGTGTTGAACTGCTCGTAGCGAACGAACGGGCTTAGCGCATAGTCCTCGTGCGACCACAGCTTGTAGGCCGCTTGCGCGTACCAGCCGTCGAAGGACTTCGGGATCAGCGTCGGGTTGCCGACCAGCGGCGCGTTGAGCGCGGCGGTGTTGGAGATCGTTCCGCGGCTGTAGAGCGCGGCAAGGTCCCAGCGGCCGGGCGTCCAGCGTGCGTGCGCGTCCCACAGCGTAACGCGCGCGCTCGCCACCGCCTGGCCATGCGTAGCGCCGCCGGTGAACACCGAGCCGCCGACGAGCAGGCCTGGGATGCCGCGCCAGTTCAGCGCGCCGAACACGGCGAGGTCGCGCGCCTTGGCAAGCGACAGCTCCTGATGAATCGCGCCGAGCGGCGACTCGCTGCCTTCGCTCGACGCGGCGTCCCACTTCGTCAAGTCGAAGCCGGTGCTGATGCCAGTCTGCAGCGTGAGGCCGCTGTCGAAGCTGCCGACGATCTGCAAGCCGCCTTCGCGCCAGGTCGTCGGGATGATCGCGGTCTCGACGAAGTTGCGCTCGACGCCGTAGTACGCGGTGGTCGGCTCGTGGTTCTCGTTGAGCAGGCCGACCGGCATCAGGAACAGGCCGCCGCGCACGGCCCAGCGCGGGTTGATTTGGTGCTCGATGTAGGCCTGCTCGATCGCGACCTCGCCGGGGTCGCCCGACGAGCTGACCGAATGCTCGACCTCGATCTCGGCGACCACCTTGTTCTTCGCATCGAAGCGGTGCTGGAAGCCGAGCACGAAGCGGCGCACGTCGGCCTGCGCGTTCTCGCTGGCCTTGGTCGGCCGGTTGTAGTTGATCTCGCCGTAACTCGTCAGCACGGTCGCCGGCTCTGCGGCGCGGACTGGGGCGGCGGCCAGCGGTGTACTCGGCGCGGGGGCGGCCGCAGCGCTTGGGGCAGGGGCCGGCACGGCGGCGCGTTGCTGTTGCAGCTGAATCAGTTGCGCCTTGACGTTGGCAAGCTCGGCCGCGAGCAGGTCAAGCCTGCGCGCGAGCTCGGCTTCGGTCGCGCTTTGCGCGAACGCGGCGCTCGCGGCGAGCGCGAGACTGGCAGCAACAGCGATCTTGGGCAACGCCGACAGGCGGGCTCGGTTCATGGGTCTTCCTCGTTGTGTTGGTTCTTAGGGTGCGTAGCCGTCGCTCAAGGTCTTCAAGAACGCGATGACGTCGTCGATCTCGGCGTCGCTCAGCGCCGGCGTGTCGCCCGGCCCGCGGTTGTACGGCGCCTCGCTGGTGTTCACGCTGGCCCGGTGCGCAGGCGGCAGGTCGTCGAACTTGTCCACCGTGCCGTCGGCGTTCAGCGGGTACCACTTCTCGGGGTTGGTGTCGCGCTGCACGTAGAAGGTCAACGCTTCCTTCAGCGACTTGAAGCGGCCGTTGTGGAAATAGACGCGGCGCACCGCGACGTTGCGCAACGACGGCACCTTGAACGCGCCGCAGAGGTCGGTGCGCGCCGCGAGGTCGCCGCCCTCACGAGCGCACAGACCGAGATCGAAGAAGGCCGGATCGGCGTTCTGTGCGAGCTCGGTGTTGCGCGGCACGCCGAGGTTGTCGTAGCTGAAATCGGTGAACAGCGGATGGCTGCCGTCGCTCGCCTTCGACGAGGGGTGGCAGGCGGCGCAATTGCCCTTGTCGGCGCGGTTGAAGAGCGCGAGGCCGCGCGTCTCCTGCTCGGTGAGCCCGGCCTTGCCGCGCAGGAACTCGTCGAACTTGCTCGAGAACGGACGCAGGGCAGGGTCTTCACGCTGGAACTGCTGCAGCGCGAGCGTCAGGCGGGCAAAGGCGTCATCTGGGCGGTTGAAAATGTCGGTCCCGAAGAGTCGCTGAAACTCGGCCGCGTAGGACGCTCGCGACAGCTTGTCGATGACGTCAGCCACGCTGGTGTTGGCCATCTCACGCGCCCCGACGAACGGGCGAGCAGCTTGGTCTTGCAGCGATGTCGCGCGGCCATCCCAGAAAAAGCCGCCGGTCGGCGTGCCTTCGGCGTCGAAATGGAACGCACTGTTGGTCGACAGGTAGCGAATCGACGGCGAGCTGCGCTCGCCTTGCTGGTCGAGCAGCGCGCCGCCGAACTGCGCGGCAAGGTCATTCGGCGCGGCGTGCGCCGAGGCTGCATCGTGGCAGCTCGCGCACGATTGCCGGCCCGACGCCGACAGCGAGACGTCTTCGAAGATCTTCTTGCCGAGAGTGGCTTGCGCCGATAACGGGCTCTCTCGGGCGTCGGCCGACGAACTCGACGAGCCGCCGCCGCACGCCTGCAGCATCGCGACGATCGCGGCCGCGAAGATCCATTGGAACGCCTTGCCTGTCACTCCCCGCCTCCCGGTTCGGCATGCCCGGACCGGGTGCCAAGAAGATGTATTGCAAATGAGAACTGTTTGCAATCATAATAGCATCCGTGATGACAGGCAATCGATCAACCCCCCGCTCGCTTGCGCTTGCTCAACAATCGCGCTGGCCGATTCGCGTCGAATTCGCAAGCACAAGGAGCACCCATGAAAGGCGACCCGCAGGTCATTGCGCATCTGAATGCTCAGCTGAAGAACGAGCTGACCGCGACCAACCAGTACTTCCTTCACTACCGCATGCTCGCGCACTGGGGCTTCGGCAAATTGGCGAAGAAGGAGTACGAGGAGTCGATCGGCGAGATGAAGCACGCCGACAGCTTGATGCAGCGCGTGCTCGTGCTCGAAGGCCTGCCCAATCTGCAGGACCTCGGCAAGTTGCTCATCGGCGAGAACGTGCCGGAAATCCTCGACTGCGATCTGCAGCTCGAGCGAGGCGCGCAGTCGACGATCAAGGACGGGATCGCGCATTGCGAGTCGGTTCGCGACTACGTATCGCGGGACCTGCTGCAAGACATCTTGGACGACACCGAGGAGCACATCGACTTCCTGGAGACGCAGCTCGATGTGTTGGCCAAGGTCGGGCTGCAGAACTACCTGCAGTCGCAAATGAGCGAGTCGAATTGATTCGCGCGAGGCAGTAAAGAGAGGCTGACGATGATTGTTTGCGTGTGCCGCAGGGTGTCCGACCAGCAGATCCGCCAGGCCGCGGCCGACGGCGCGGTGAGCCTCGAGTGCCTGCAGTTCGAGCTCGGCGTGGCCACCCAGTGCGGGCGTTGCGCCGACTGCGCGTCGCGCGTGCTGTGCGAGGCGCGCAGCCATGCGTCGCAGCCGCCGCACGGCGCGGTGGCGATGCTGCAGCCGCAGTTGGCCTGAGCCGCCTGCCTACAATTCCCGGCTTCACGCACTCTCTCGGGCGGCCGCTTGGCGCCTGCACGCCATGCTCGACATCAACCTGCTGCGCCACGACCTGCCTGGCGTCATTGCCCAGCTCGAAAAGCGCCAGTCGCCGCAACCGTTTCTCGATGTCGCGCGCTTTCAGTCGCTCGAGTCCGAGCGCAAGACGATTCAGACCCGCACGGAAGAATTGCAAGCGCGCCGCAACAGTCTGTCCAAGCAAATCGGCGTGCTGAAGGGCAAGGGCCAGGACACCGCACCGGTGATGGCCGAGGTCGGCGGGATCGGCGATGCGCTGAAGGCATCGGCCGAGCAGCTCGACCGCATCCAGGCGGAGCTCTCAGCGATGCTGATGGCGGTGCCGAACCTGCCGCACGACAGCGTGCCGCTCGGACCCGACGAGACAGCGAACGTCGAGGTGCGCCGCTGGGGTACGCCGCGTGCCTTCGACTTCACGCCGAAAGACCATGTCGATCTGGGCGCGCCGCTCGGGCTCGATTTCGATACCGGCGCGAAGCTGTCGGGCTCGCGATTTAGCTTTCTGCGCGGCCCGGTTGCGCGGCTGCACCGCGCGCTCGCGCAGTTCATGCTCGACACGCAGACGCAGGAGCACGGCTACACCGAGTGCTACACGCCGTACATCGTCAACCGCGAAATCCTCGAGGGCACCGGGCAGCTGCCGAAGTTCAAGCAGGACATGTTCTGGGTCAGCCGTGGCGGCGACGAAGTGCAACACGAGCAATACCTCATCTCGACGTCCGAAATCTCCCTGACCAATACCGTTCGTGAGCAGGTGCTGGCCGCCGACGCGCTGCCGATCAAGCTCACCGCGCACAGCCCTTGCTTTCGATCCGAGGCCGGCAGTGCCGGGCGAGACACACGCGGCATGATTCGCCAGCATCAATTCGACAAGGTCGAGATGGTGCAGATCGTCCATCCTGAGCAGAGCTATGCGACGCTCGAGCAGATGACAGGCCACGCCGAGGCGATTCTGCAAAAGCTCGGGCTTCCGTATCGCGTGGTGGCGTTGTGTGGCGGCGACCTCGGCTTCGGCTCGACCAAGACCTACGACCTCGAAGTCTGGTTGCCGGCGCAGAACACTTACCGCGAGATCAGCTCGTGCTCCAACTGCGAGGCGTTTCAGGCACGGCGCATGCAGACGCGCTTCAAGACGGCGCAAGGCAAGAACGAGCTCGTGCATACGCTCAACGGATCGGGCCTCGCGGTGGGCCGAGCGCTGGTCGCGGTGCTCGAGAATTTTCAGAACGAAGACGGCTCGATCAGCGTGCCCGAAGTGCTGCAGCCCTACATGGGCGCACAGGCGGTGCTGAGGGGCGCGAACCGAGGCGGCTGAGCTAGAATCTGCGGCTTCGGTGACGACCCGCCGAGCCTTGAATATCCTGGAGAGGTGGCAGAGTGGTCGAATGCGCCGGACTCGAAATCCGGTATACGGTTATACCGTATCGAGGGTTCGAATCCCTCCTTCTCCGCCAGCAATAAGCCTGCATCAGCGCAGGCTTTTTTGCGCCGTCCTACCCGACTTGCGGGAGTTGTCTAGGCTCGCCGTCTCGCCTAAGCTCACAGCGGCATCGTTCGATGCCGCCAGCGGCGGGACCGCGCACCGCAAGCCGGGCCATCTCCACGCATCGGGTCGCGTTACCTGATCAGCCGGAAACGATTCAAACCGACACATTTCGGCGGTCGGTCGGACGGCACACTGCAGCCCGCGCAACGCCGAGGAGTACGACGAGTTGGCTGGCAATACGATCATCGGGGTCCCGTTCGAGTCGGACCATTCTTTGAAGTCTCTGATCGTCGATCGGCCCGATTCGAACGCGCCGTCGGACGAGGAAATGACCCGCCGCCTGTTCAAGATTCGCGCGGCCGATTCATCCGGGCACCGCAGCTCGGCGAGCATCCTGATCAACCGGATGTACGCCAAGCGCGGCTACCTGACGGCGTCGCTGCCCGAAGAGGAAGTGCCCGATCGGATGACGCTCACTGCAAGCGATCACGACGCGGTGATCGGCACGATCTCGGTCGGATTCGACTCGCCGATCGGATTGCTGTGCGACGAGCTGTATCTCGACGAAATCAACGTGCTGCGCGACGCCGGGCGCAAGGTCTGCGAGTTCACCAAGCTCGCGATGGACAACCTCGTGCATTCGCGGCGCGTGCTCGCGTCGCTGTTCCATGTGGCCTACATCTATGCGCATCGGATTCGCGGCGTCGACCAGTTGATGATCGAGGTCAACCCGCGCCACGTGCGCTACTATGAACGCATGCTCGGCTTCAAGGTCAGCGGCCCGCAGCGATTGAACCGCCGAGTCAGTGCGCCGGCAGTGCTGATGAGCCTCGATTTCCGGCATGCCCACGAGCAGATCAACCGCCTGGGCGGCAAGCCGGAGCTGGCCGACATGAATCGATCGCTGTATCCGCTGTTCTTTTCGGTGCCGGAAGAGGCGGGGATCGTGGGCCGGCTGCGAGGCAAGTGATGGTCGACGCGAGGCCGGATCTACCGGCTTTTTCATACGACACCGCCTTCTCGCGCAATCTCGGCTGGGTGACCGAAGCCGAGCAGCAGCGACTGAAGAATTCGAGGGTCTGCATCGCCGGCTTGGGCGGCGTCGGCGGCATCTATTTGCTCACGCTCGCGAGGCTGGGCGTCGGAGCGTTCTCGGTTGCCGACTTCGACAGCTTCGCTCTGGCCAACTTCAATCGCCAGGCGGGGGCGACCATCAACTCGCTCGATCGCCCGAAGATCGAGGTGATGATCGCGATGGCCCGAGACATCAACCCCGAGCTCGAGATCCGCGTCTTTCACGAAGGCTTGACGAGCAGCAACGTCGACGCGTTTCTCGACGATGCCGATGTCTATCTCGACGGCCTCGACTTCTTCGCCCTCGACATCCGCAAAGAAGTCTTCGCGCGCTGTGCCGCGAAGGGCATTCCGGCCACCACCGTCGCGCCTCTGGGCATGGGCGCGGCGCTGCTGAACTTCGTTCCCGGCGGCATGAGCTTCGAGGAATACTTTCGCCTCGACGACGGCGCGTCGGCCGACGAGCAAGCGCTGCGATTCCTGGTCGGCCTGTCGCCCGCGATGCTGCAGATGCGCTACCTCGCCGATCCGTCGCGCGTCAACTTGGCCGAGCGGCGCGGCCCGTCGACCATCATTGCGGTCCAGTTGTGCAGCGGGATCGCCGGTGCTCAGGTCTTGAAGCTGATCTTGAAGCGCGGGCCGCTGACCACCGCGCCATGGGGACTGCACTTCGACTCCTACCGCAACCGGCTCAAGCACACCTGGCGACCCGGCGGCAACCGCAACCCGATGCAGCGACTGCTGCTGAGCATCGCCAAACGTCGCTTGAATCTGACCTGAGCGATTGGCGTTCTCAGCGTCGTAGTAAAAACTTCCGAACGCCGGTCCAAAGGCACTGCAAGTTATGCCGGTCGTTATGGCACAGCCGTTGCCGACCCAGCGTTCGCGGCGCTGTCATCCGTAACCGAGGCGACTGACGATCCCCCCGAGTTGAGGGGGTTCGATCACGTTGATTTCGAGTCGCTTGGATGCTCGCGCGGATCCGGTCCACACGGTCTACGAGGAAGACGCTCTGAGAGTGTGACGCACGCGTTGCTCCGAGCACCAACCGGTGCCCGCAGCGACGGCATCGCGGCTGTTTTTAGGCATGGGGCTTGCCTTAAACGCCGCATCGTCACCGCAGTTGCCGTCGGCGGTACGAAGCTCCAGTTCAGGGCAGTTGACGGGACCCAATTTCGCAAACAAGGAGTGATCATGAAGAGACACCTTCAAGTGCTGGCTTCTGCGATCGTGCTCGGCGCAGCCAGTAACGCGATGGCCATCGATGTAGGCGGCTTGACTCTGTCTGCCGGCCCACATTTCGAGGTGGCGTCGATCTACGAGAACAACATCACCGCCGTAGGGCAAACCCTAGCGGGCGTCGGTGAGGTGACGCAGATCAATGGCGTCTCGGTCAGCAGCCTGTGCGCGGGTTGCGAGCTGACCTATCGGTTCGGCGGCTACACCGTCACGGGCTTGAGCGCCACGAACATCACGTTCTCCGGCGGCTGGATCAACTTCTACCTGGGCTTCGGCGCCAGCAATGATTTCGATCCGTTCACGAGCTCCGGGTCTGCGGCGGATCTCGCTGCTGCCACCAACGGCACGCTGTTCCTGACGCTGGCCGGTCATGCGATCGATGCCGCCGGCAACACCTTCGCCGGCACCGGCCTCGGCTTCGGCGGAGCGACCCCCGAAGGCTTCGGCACCGGCCTGGCCGATGTCGATACGACAGGCGCAAAGTTCGGCAACACGGCGGGGGCCGGCGCGCTGGCCAATGCGGTGTTCAACTCGAACGGCATCAGTGCGCTGTTCGGTGGCCCGGCGGACATGCAGCTCGGCTCGTCGTTCAGCAGCGTCCTGCTGCCGCATCCGAACGAGTGCCCGAGCGGAACCGAGTGCCTGGCGGGCAGTGCCGATCTGCGTGGCCTGCTGGTC
>VBCQ01000063.1 GCA_005882155.1 Betaproteobacteria bacterium | reverse complement strand
CCATCATCTGGCAGCCGTTGCACACGCCGAGTGCGAACGTGTCGCTGCGATTGAAGAAGGCTTCGAACTGATCGGCGAGCACCGGGTTGAACATCACCGAGCGAGCCCAGCCCTCGCCGGCACCGAGCGTGTCGCCGTAGCTGAAGCCGCCACACGCGACGAAGCCCTGGAACTGATCGAGCCGTGCGCGGCCGGCTTGCAGATCGGTCATGTGCACGTCGAAGGTGTCGAAGCCGGCCTTCGCCATCGCGTAGCTCATCTCGACCTGGCTGTTGACGCCTTGCTCGCGGAGGATGGCGAGTCTGGGGCGGGCGAGGTGAAGTGCGGCGGACGCTCCCTCGCCACTCCCGCTCCCACTGGGAGAGGGTTGGGGTGAGGGCTCTTCGCGCGGATCCAACGTCAGATGAACATGCAGACCCGGATCGTCGACGCGCCCCGCCGCCTCATGCTCGGCATCGGCACACGCCGGGTTGTCGCGCAGCTTCGCGATGCGCCAGCTCACCTCGTCCCAAGTCTGATGCAGATCGCGCAGGCTCGCGCTGAACACTGTCTTCGCATCGCGCCAGACCTCCACGACGCCGCGATCGTTGGTCTTGCCGATGAAATGGCTGTGCTTGGACAGGCCATGCGCGCGCAAGGTGTGCATCACCTCGTTGCGCACCTCGGTCGGCACCTGGATGATCACGCCGAGCTCTTCGTTGAACAACGCGCGCAGCGTGAGCTCGTTGCGCCGCGCGCCGACCTGGCTGGCCCAGTTCTTCGAGTCGCCGTACTCGGCGCGGCTGTCGCTGATGCCGTCGCCTTCGGTGACCAGCATGTCGACGTTCAGGCTCAGTCCGATGTGGCCGGCGAAGGCCATCTCACATGCAGTAGCCCATAGGCCACCGTCGCTGCGGTCGTGGTAGGCGAGCAGCTTGTTTTCACTGCGCAGTTGATTGACAGCGCTGACGAGCGACTTGAGTTGGGCAGGATCGTCGAGATCGGGCACCGCATCGCCGAAGCCGTTCAGCACTTGGGCAAGCATCGAACCGCCCATGCGGCGCTGGCCATTGCCGAGGTCGATCAGGATCAAGGTCGTGTCGCCGCTCTGGAGCTGTGGCGTCAGCGTCGGCCGCACATCATCGAGCGTCGCGAACGCCGAGACGATCAGCGACACCGGCGCGGTGACTTGCTTGGTCCCGTCACCGTCGCTCCAGCGGGTTCGCATCGACAGGCTGTCCTTGCCCACCGGCACGCTGATGCCGAGCGCCGGGCACAGCTCCATGCCGACGGTCTTCACGGTGTCGTACAACGCCGCGTCCTCACCCGGCTCGCCGCATGCCGCCATCCAGTTGCAGCTGAGCTTCACGCGCTCGAGCTCGAATGGTGCGGCAAGCAGATTCGTGATCGCTTCGCCGACCGCCATGCGGCCCGACGCCGGTGCATCGATGGCGGCGAGCGGCGTGCGCTCGCCGAGGCTCATCGCCTCGCCGCGAAAGCCGCTGTAGTCGGCCAAGGTCACTGCGACGTGACCATCTGGTCGCGATGATTCAAGCCACCGACCGTGCGGTCGCCGATGCTGATCAGGAAGCGCTTGCTGGCGACCGTCGGGTGACGCAGCACGTCGAATGCGACTTGCGCGAGCGACACGTCGCTCAAGTCGAGCGCCGGTGCGGATCGCTCGACACGCGCCACATCGCGATGAACTTTCGGCGGCTTGCCGAGCAGCACGTCCATCGGCATGTCGATCGCCAACTCCGTTCGGGCTGAGCCTGTCGAAGCCTTGCTCGGCGCCGGCACTTCGACAGGCTCAGTGCGAACGGAGGTCGGTGGTATATCGCTCAGCACCAGCTGTTTCACCGCCGTCGCAGCACCCACCACCGCGAACGGGCAGCGCTCGCGCTCGCACATCGCAGAGAACATCGGCAAGGCCGCCGGATCGACCGCCATCACGTAGCGTTCCTGGCTCTCGTTGCACCAGATCTCTTTCGGCGCGAGACCGCTCTCTTCGAGCGGCACTTTACTGAGGTCGAAACGCGCGCCCTTGTGCGCCCCATCGACCAGCTCGGGGAACGCGTTCGAGATGCCGCCGGCGCCGACGTCGTGGATCGCGAGGATCGGGTTCGCATCACCCAAGGCCCAGCAATGGTTGATGACCTCCTGCGCGCGACGTTGGATCTCCGGGTTGCCGCGCTGCACCGAATCGAAGTCGAGCGCGGCCGCATTCGCGCCGGCCGCCATCGAGCTCGCCGCGCCGCCGCCCATGCCGATGCGCATGCCCGGCCCGCCGAGCTGGATCAGCAAGGTGCCGGCGGGGAACTCGATCTTGTGCGTCTGCGTGGCCGAGATGCTGCCCAAGCCGCCGGCAATCATGATCGGCTTGTGATAGCCGCGCCGTTGCCCGGCCACGTCCTGCTCGTAGACGCGGAAGTAGCCGGCGAGATTGGGCCGGCCGAATTCGTTGTTGAAGGCCGCGCCGCCGATCGGGCCGTCGATCATGATCTGCAGCGCGCTCGCGATGTGATCGGGCTTGCCGATCGGCGAGCGCTCCCATGGCTCGTTGGTGTCGGGCAGGTGCAGGTTCGACACGCTGAATCCGGTCAGGCCCGCTTTCGGCTTCGAGCCGCGGCCGGTCGCGCCTTCGTCGCGGATCTCGCCGCCGGCACCGGTCGACGCACCGGGGAACGGCGAGATCGCCGTCGGATGGTTGTGCGTCTCGACCTTCATCAGCACATGCGCGGTCTCGCGCCGCGCGGCGTACTTCGCCGCATTCGTGAAGCCCTCGGGCAGCCAGCGCTCGACCTCGCCGCCTTCCATCACCGACGCGTTGTCGCTGTAGGCGACCACGGTGTGCTGCGGCGCGAGCTGATGGGTGTGGCGGATCATCTGGAACATCGAGCGCTCTTGCGGCACGCCGTCGATCGTGAACTGCGCATTGAAAATCTTGTGCCGGCAATGCTCGCTGTTGGCCTGCGCGAACATCATCAGCTCGACGTCGGTCGGGTTGCGCTCGAGCCTGACGAAGGCGTCGACGAGGTAGTCGATCTCGTCGCTCGATAGCGCGAGGCCGAAGTCCTTGTTGGCGATCTCCAGCGCGACGCGGCCTGAGCCGAGCACGTCGACATGCTCCATCGGCTTGCCAGGCTGCTCGTCGAACAGATGCGCCGCGTCTTCACGCGCGAGCAGCACGCTCTCGGTCATGCGGTCGTGCAGCAGCGCAGCGGCGGCATTCAGCTCGTCGGCGGCGAGCGGCTTGGTGCCGCCGAGCAGACCGCTCTTCAAGCTCAACCGGTACTCGGTGACGCGCTCGACGCGCTTGATCGGCAGGCGGCAGTTATGCGCGATGTCGGTCGCCTTGCTGGCCCATGGCGACACCGTGCCGAGACGCGGCGCGACGACGATCAGCGTGCCGTCGAGCGCCCCTGCATACGGCTCGCCGTAGCGAAGCAGCGCCTCGAGCTTGTCGAGCTGCTCGACCTC
>VBCQ01000061.1 GCA_005882155.1 Betaproteobacteria bacterium | reverse complement strand
TGACTTGGCAAGATCGCTCATGAAAAACAGGCGCTGCTCGCGGCAACAACGCCGCGAGGCAACAGCAGAACAGGGATGAGCGGATTGTAGGGTCGGCCTTCGCCGATGCATGTCCCTAGTGCAAGCCGGTCCAGCTGCGCGCCCAGTCCTGGAACGCGATCACGTCCATCGGCTTGGCGATCAAGTAGCCCTGCGCCTGCTCGCAGCCGAGCTGGACGAGCAAGTCCCAGTCCGCGCGCGTCTCGACGCCTTCGGCGACGGCGCTGATGTTGAGCTTGCGCGCCATGTCCAGACTCGAGCCGAGGATCACCCGTGCCGACTCTTCGCGCGTCGCGTTGGCGACGAAGGCCTGGTCGATCTTCAGCTCGGTGAAGGCAATGCGCGAAAGCTGCTGCATCGACGAATAGCCGGTGCCGTAATCGTCGATCGACAGGCCGAATCCCTTGACGCGCAAGCGCGCGAGGTTCTCCAGCACTTTGGCCAGATCGGTGGTGGCGGCCGACTCGGTGACTTCGAGCACCATGTGGTGCGGGTCGAGGTCCTGCTCGCGCACGATCTTCGTGATGCGGTCGGCAAGGCGCACATCGGACAGCGACACCAGCGACAGGTTCACCGACACCGTCACGTCCATGCCGCCGGCGCGCCAGCTGCTGCACATCGCGGCCGAGCGGCGCAGCATCACTGCGGTGAGGTCGTCGATCAGGCGGTGTTGTTCGAGCAGCGGGATGAACGCGAACGGCGCGACGATGCCATGCTGCGGGTGGCGCCAGCGCGCCAACGCCTCGGCGCCTTTCACCTTCTGCGTCGCGACATCGACCTTGGGCTGAAAGAAGGGCTCGAACTCGTCGTTGCGCAGGCCTTCGACAATTTCATCGAGCGTGAAGGCGAGGCTCGCCTTGGCCGAGCGCGCGGCGGGTGCCGCGCTCGCGTCGTGACGCTGCAGCAGCGCGAGCAGCTTGTCGGCGGTGAGCGGCTTCTCGACGATACCGAGCAGCTTGATGCCGTAGGCCTCGGTCATCGTCGCGATCGACGCGATCAGCTTGCGCTCGAGCGCGCTCGCGATGACGAGTGAAACCTTGGCGCCCGATTCGCCGAGGTGGCGAATGAACTCCATGCCGTCCATCCCCGGCATCTCGAGATCGCTGATGACGATGTCGATCGGGCGGGCCGGGTCTTGCACGATCGCGAGCGCCACGCGCCCGTCGGACGCTTCGTGAATCGTTTGTGCGCCGAGCTGCGCGAGCAGCGCGACGACGATGCGGCGTTGGAATTCATGGTCTTCAGCGACCAGAAAGCGAAGCTCTGAGATGGCCATCTCAATCCTTCCCTGATGATCGTTTGCTGCCTTCGCGGTGCGGGGCCACTCTGCGGTGGCCGCCTCACAACGAGTCGAGGTAGGCATTCAAACCTTGCATTTCCAGCTGAAACGCTTCCATGTGGGTCGCGATGGCAATCCAGTCCGCAACCCGGCTGGACGCTTCGATGCTCTCACAAACCGCAGCGAGGCGAGCCGCGCCGACCATTTTGCTCGCGCCCTTGATTCGGTGCGATACCCGCGTTACCAACGGGCTGTCGGCGTTGCTGACGGCGTGCCGCAGCATCACCGCATCGCTGTCGTTGACGCGACGAAAGTCGAGCAGGATGTCGCGCTCGGCGTCGGCGCGGTTTCCCGAGATCGCCGCCAGCATCGAATGGTCGACGGGCGCACGCGCATGTCCGTTCACGCCGCGGCGGCTGCCGTCGTTGGCGACAGCGATCCACGGCGCATCGTCGAGGCCCATCGGCATCGTCTCGGGCACCGGACGCCAGCGGTCCAGGCGCTGCATCAGTTCACTCAGTTCGACCGGCTTGACGAGGTGGTCGTCCATCCCCGAGGCGAAGCAGGCCTCGGCCTCGCCGCCGAGCGCGTTGGCGGTGCACGCGATGATCGGCGTGCGCCTCTGGCCGCTGCGTGCCTCGATGCGGCGGATTTCGCGTGTCAGCTCGTGGCCGCTCATCTCCGGCATGTTGCAGTCGGTGACGATCAGCGCGAAGCGGCCGCTGCGCCACAGCGCCAGCGCTTCGCGGCCGTCGGCTGCGGTCTCGGCAGCGTAGCCGAGGGTGGTCACTTGGCGCGCCAGCACCGCGCGGTTGGTCGGATGGTCGTCGACCACCAGCACCAAGGTGCCGTCGACCTCGGCCTGCTCGATGCTCGGCGCGACGCGCCGTGTCGCGAGTGTGGCGGCGAGGCGCTCGTTGCGTTGCTCGGCGCTGACTTGCGAGAGTTGCGAAGGGTCGGCGACCGGCAGCGACAAGCTCAGCGTCAGCGTCGTGCCGCGGCCGGGCTCGCTGTCCATCTCGATCTTGCCGCGCATCAGCTGCGCGAGGCGCCGGCAGATCGCGAGGCCCAGCCCGGTTCCGCCATACCAGCGCGTGGTCTGTTGCTCGGCCTGAACGAAGGGCTCGAACAGGCGCTGACGAGCTTCCGGCGCGATGCCGATGCCGGTGTCCTTCACGATCAGCCGCAGATGCTCGACGCCGCCGTCGCGCGCGACCCATTCGACGCTCACGTCGACCCGGCCCTCGGCGGTGAACTTCACCGCATTGCTGACGAAGTTGTTGAGGATTTGCGTCAGGCGCAGCGGGTCGAACATCAACGCTGGGCTGATGCGCGGGTCGATGCGCTGCGTCAACAGCAAGCCCTTGCTGCTTGCCATGCCGGCATAGATCTGGAACACGCGCTCGACGACGCGCTCGACCGACGCGACCTCGGGCGCGAGCGAGAGCCGGCCGGCCTCGATCTTCGAGAAGTCGAGGATGTCGTCGATGATTCGCAGCAGCGACAAGCCCGATTCGCGCACGATGCCGAGCGTCGAGCGCTGCTCGCCGTCGAGGCGCGACAGGCTCAGCAACTCGAGCATGCCGAGCACGCCGTTCAGCGGCGTGCGGATCTCGTGGCTCATAGTCGCGAGGAAGCTGCTCTTCGCGCGGTTCGCCGCATCGGCGTTTTCCTTCGCCTGCTCGAGCACTTGCGCAAGCCGCTTCTGCTCGGTCACGTCGGCCCAGTAGCCGTTCCACAGCACGCTGCCGTCGGGCTCGCCGCGCAGCGATGCGCAACTGCGCACCCAGCGCAACGAGCCGTCCGCCGCCTTGACGCGGTATTCCCAATCGAACGGACGCAGGTCCTGCGAGCACTTCTGCATCGCCTCGCTGAACGGCAGGCGGTCGTCGTAGTGGATCGTGTTCCAGATCGCGAGCGGATCGGTCAAGGTCGCCTCGAGCGAGACGCCATGCAGTGCTTGTACGCTGCTGCCGACGAACTCGAAGCGCGGCCCGCCGCCACCGCGCGTGCGGAATTGGTAGACCGTCACCGGCTGGCTTTCGGCGAGGTCGCGCAGTTGGCGCTGGACGCGCTCGCGTTCGCGCGACTGGCGAGCAAAGCCCCAGTACGCGATGGTCAGCACCGCGAGACTCACCACCACGGCGACGGCCACGACCGCGCGCACCAGCTCGCGCCGCTTGAGCTCATCGGCGCGGCGTTCGCTGAGCAGCTGCAGCTCGTCGCGTTCCATTCGCGCGGCGAGGGCGACGACCTGGTCGGCGGCCTGCTCGCTCACTGCGCTGTCGAACTCACTGCGCTTATCGAGCAGCGCTGCGAGCTGGTGGATATTGGCGTCTTGCGCCGGCTTGCCCGCGCTCAATTTGGATATTGCTGCGACCGCCGAGCCGAGCAGTGTGATGGCCTCGTCGCGCTCGCGCAGCAGGCTCGGATCATGAGACAGCAGATAACCGCGCTGCGCCGACTCCGATCGCGCGAGATTGATCTCGACGTCGTTGATGGCCTGGATCATGTCCTGCGACTCGGCCGCCAGCAGCGCCGCCGAATTGGCTTTCCATGTCGCGGCGAACAGGCTGCCGCCCATCACGACCGTCATCACCGCAGCAATGACGAAGCCAAGCTGCGCAGAGGGAAGAAGCGATTTGGGGACGGAAATTCGCATCCCACAATTGTTCGCAGCGCCTCGCGGCGCTGAACGGCGGATGAGCGGCGCATTCGCGCCTTACATCAGTCGATGCCTTGCGCTCGCGATCGGCGCGGCATCACGCGCCGGGCGGCAAGGCGGTGCTGAAGTCGCTGCTATCCAAACTGCCGCTGAGCCCCGACAGCGTAGCGAACCACAGCTTCGCGCCCGCGCCGTTGCCATCGGCGTCGTAGTACAGGTTGCCGGTAGAGGTGTCGTAGAGCAAGTAGTCGTTGGCGTCGGCAGCGTTGCCGCCGGCGCTGGCACGGAATTCACCGACGTCGACGCCGCTGGTGGTGCCGCCGAGCAAGGCCGAGAAGACGGTTGGATCGAGTGCGATCTTATCCATCGCATTCGCCTCGAAGCCGTACACGATGTCCTTGTTGGTCGACGCATTCAACGCGGTGTTGAAGACGAAGACATCGGCGCTGCCGTCGCCCTTGGCGTTGACCGTGCCGCCGTATAGCAGGTCGTTGCCGGCGCCGCCGATGATGACGTCCGCGCCTGCGCTGCCGTAGATCGTGTCGTTGCCATCGCCTGCGTTCAGCGTGTCGTTGCCGTTGCCGCCGGTGATGCGATCGTTGCCGCTACCGCCCGACACGTAGTCGTTGCCCGCGCCTGCATCGATCGTGTCGTCGCCGCCCTTGGCTTCGATGCTGTCGGCGCCCGACGTGCCGTTCAAGGTGTTGGCGGCATCGGTGCCGACGATCGAGCCTGCTACCGTCACGGTCACGGTGGCGCTCGCGCTGCCGCCATGTCCGTCGCTCACGGTGTAGATGAAGGTGTCGCTGCCGTTCCAGTTGGCGAGCGGCGTATACACCGGGTTGCCGCTCGCCGCGTCGATCGTCACGCTGCCGTGCGACGCTTGCGTGACGGCGCTGACCGTCAGCGTGTCGCCCGCATCGACGTCGCCGTCATTGGCCCGTACATCAATCGTGACCGGCGTGTTGTAGTGCGTGCTCGCGCTATCGTTCGCGGCCGTTGGCAGGTCATTCACGTTGAGCACGTTCAGCGTCAGCGTGGAGTTCGCCGTGGCACCCGCGGTGTCGGTCGCCGTCACGCGGATCTGCAGCGTGCCGACATCGGCATTGGCCGGCGTGCCGCTGAACGTGTGCGTGGCCGCGTCGAAGCTCAACCATGACGGCAGCGTGCTGCCGTCGGGGAGCGTCGCGCTCAACGACAGACTGTCGCCGGAGTCGATGTCGAGGAACGCGTTCGACGCGACGCTGTAGCTGAAAGGCGCGTCTTCGTTGGTTTGCAGCGACGGCAACGGCGTGCCGACGATCGGCGCATCGTTCGTATTGTTCACTTGGAGCGTGAACACGTCACTGACACTCGCGCCGGCCGAGTCGGTGGCCGCGACGAGGATTTCGATGCGGCCGACGGCCGAGTTGTCCGGCGTGCCGGTGAACGTGCGAGTGGACGCGTCGAATTGAAGCCACGCGGGCAGGGCGCTGCCATCGGCGAGCGTCGCGATGAAGCTCAACGTGTCGCCGGCATCGGCGTCGCTGAAGGTACCAATCGGCAAGCTGAAGCTCAACGTCGCGTCTTCGTCGACTGCTTGATCGGCGATCGGCTGAGTGAGCACCGGTGCGGTGTTGACCAGCTGACCGATTTTCTTCATCCCATCGGCAAAGGCGAAGTTCTCCACGCCGTGGACGATGTCGGTGCCGTCGCGCTCGGGCGCTTGATCCACCAGCGTGTACTGGTGGCTCACGCTGTCGTAGCTGATCGCGTAGTCGGCAAAGTTGCCGCGCAGGATCGCCGTGTCCATGCCGCTGCCGCCGTCGAGGCGATCATCGCCCCCGCCGCCGAACAGCGTGTCGTCGCCGTCGCCCCCGTCGAGCACGTCATCGGCATCCATGCCGTCGAGAAAGTCATTGCCCTCCAGGCCCGACAAGCTGTCCAGGCCAGTGCTGCCCGCGAGCCAATCGCTGTACGCGGTGCCGACAAGAGTCAAGCCATCGCCGGCGTGCGGCACCAGCTGGCCGAAGTTCTTCATGCCGTCGGCAAAGGCGAAGTTCTCCACGCCGTGGACGATGTCGGTGCCGTCGCGCTCGGGCGCTTGATCCACCAGCGTGTACTGGTGGCTCACGCTGTCGTAGCTGATCGCGTAGTCGGCAAAGTTGCCGCGCAGGATCGCGGTGTCCATGCCGCTGCCGCCGTCGAGGCGATCATCGCCCCCGCCGCCGAACAGCGTGTCGTCGCCGTCGCCGCCGTCGAGCACGTCATCGGCATCCATGCCGTCGAGAAAGTCGTTGCCCTCCAGGCCCGACAAGCTGTCCAGGCCAGTGCTGCCCGCGAGCCAATCGCTGTACGCGGTGCCGACAAGAGTCAAGCCGTCGCCGGCGTGCGGCACCAGCTGGCCGAAGTTCTTCATGCCGTCGGCAAAGGCGAAGTTCTCCACGCCGTGGACGATGTCGGTGCCGTCGCGCTCGGGCGCTTGGTCGACCAGCGTGTACTGATGGCTCACGCTGTCGTAGCTGATCGCATAGTCGGCAAAGTTGCCGCGCAGGATCGCCGTGTCCATGCCGCTGCCGCCGTCGAGGCGATCATCGCCCCCGCCGCCGAACAGCGTGTCGTCGCCGTCGAGGCCATCGAGCGTGTCATCGCCGCCGAGGCCCTCCAGCGTGTCGTTGCCGTTCGTGCCGACGAGCTGATCGTTGCCATCGGTGCCGCCAGTGGCGAACGTGCCGGCGACGAAGCTGTCGACGGTCAAGACCGGCGCGCCGTCGAATTCGACGCGCAGGTCCTCTGGTCCGACGACATGGTCGCGGTTGGTGTCGACGAACAACACGGTGCGATCGCCATCGGTCAGTGTCCATGCCTCGAGCAGCCCTGAGTCGCTGCCTGCGCCCGGCACTGTTTCGCCGAGCGTGGCGTGAAAACCATCGGGTGCGTTGCCGCGGAAAATCGCCTGCCCGCCGTAGTTCAGCGAGAGACGGTCGCCCTCGGACTGGTTGAAATCGGTGACGTGGATCGCCGCGTACCGAGTGGGCGGCTCGCTGGCCGCGAACATTTTTGCGAACCTGAACAGATCCGCTCCCGCGCCTCCAGTCAGCTGGTGCGCCACCCCGGTGTTGTAGACCGCGAGCTCGTCGTTGCCGGCACCGCCATCGAGCACATCGGCGTCGGCCACGCCGTAGATTTGGCCATACGCCGACAGCATGTCATCGCCGTCGCCGCCGTACAGAAAATCGGAGCCTCGCCAGTCGAGGAGGTAGTCGTTGCCGGCGCCGCCGAACAACTGGTCGTTGCCGTCGCCACCATCCAGGTCGTCGTCGCCGTCGCCGCCGTACAGCTGATCGCTGCCGCCGTAGCCGACGATGTCGTCGAACTCGGCCGTTCCAACCAGGACGTCGTCGATGTCGCTGCCGTAGATGTACGCCATGCACCCCTCCCGCGGATTTTTTGGAACCGCGATGATATCGGCCGCACAGCAACGTGATGGTGAATCACGTTCCCCCGAATTGGGGGTTGTCTGCCCTGGACAACAGCTCTACATGAGCAGATGCTCGCCCGCGTTGTCGCCGCCGAGAATCACGTAGTTCACCTTGCGGATGTCCGCGAGCCGCGTGCCGCCGGCGTACGAGATCGAGCTCTGCACGTCTTCGCGCATCTCGCGCAAGGTCTC
>VBCQ01000319.1 GCA_005882155.1 Betaproteobacteria bacterium | reverse complement strand
CGCGTTGTCGAGCAAGCTGACCTTGACCGGCGTCGTCGCGGCGAAGCTCGCGCTGCTGCCGATCGCCAGTGACGCGCCGCCGATCAACAGCGCCTTTCGCAGTGCAGGGTGCATGGCTTGCTCCTTTGCCTTCCTTCGTTGCCTTCAATCAATGACGCTTCTTCGGCGTCGCGGGTGGCGCCTTGGCGCGCTTGGCCGGCGCGACGTCGAGCAGCGCTTGCGCCTCGATGCCGGCGAACAGCTTCGCGGCGCGCACCTTCAGCTCGAGCAGTTCGTTGGCGCTGATCGAATACTTGCCGGTGAACACGTCGACAGAACTCGTAGTCTTCGCTGTCGGCCGGCAAGCCCTGCGCTTTGAGGTCGTAGTCTTCGTACTCGATGTCGCGGATCTCTCCGCTGGCGAGGTCGAGCGAGCCGGTCGACTTGACGACGAACTCGGTCATCTCGTCGAAAACGGCAATCGGTACCTTCAAGTTCACCGCAAACCCTTCGCGCGTTCAGTTACCGCGCGATTTTTGCATGCGGCGGCGCTCACTCCTTCACCGCGCCGGTCATCCCCGACACGTAGTACTCGACGAAGAACGAATACAGGACCGCGATCGGCAGCGAGCCGAGCAGCGCGCCGGCCATCAGCGCACCCCAGTGGTAGACGTCGCCTTCGACGAGCTCGGTGACGACGCCGACCGGCACCGTCTTCACTTCCGACGACGAAATGAAGGTCAGCGCGTAGATGAACTCGTTCCACGACAGCGTGAGGATCTGCCAGCGGGTCGCGCCATCGATCAGCGCGCATTCCTCGAGCTCGTAAGGAATCGAGCGGAAGTAGCCCATCAGCAGCCAGGTCGAGAACGGCACCAGGAAGGTCGGGTACGAGAGGATCAGCGCCAGCCGCGTGTCGAACAGCCCGAGCTTGAAGACGATGGTGGCCAACGGGATGAAGAGGATGCTCGGCGGGATCAGGTAGGCGAGAAAGATCGCCAGGCCCACTTGGCGCGAGCCCTTGAAACGCAGCCGCTCGATCGCATAGGCGGCGAACACGCTCGCGGCGAGCGACAGCAGCGTCGCAACCACCGACACCAGCACGGTGTTCCACAGCCACTGCGGGTACTCGGTGTGAAACAGCAGCTTGTCGAAATGGGCGAGCGTGGGATGGACGATCCAGAACGGATTGGCCGCGCGCGAGACCAGTTCGGCGTTCGGCTTGAACGAGGTCATCACCATCCAATAGAACGGAAACAGCAGCACGAAGACGAACACTGCGAGCGGCAGATAAGTCGTGACCCAGCGCCGCGGCAGCGTATCGAGGTAGCGCATGCCGGCGCTGTCTTCGACGTGGTCGAAGTGCTCGACCGCGGCGGCCGGTTCTTCGGGGACGGCGCTCATTGATCGCTCCCGCCTTGCTGCCATTTGCGCCGCTGCAAACCGAAGTAGCTGAACAGGATTGCGGCGAGCAAAAACGGGATCATCGCGGTCGCGAGCGCCGCGCCTTCGCCGAGTGCGCCGCCGGGGATCGCGCGCTGGAACGACAAGGTCGCCATCAGGTGCGTCGCATTGAGCGGACCGCCGCGCGTCAACACGTAGATGAGCTGGAAGTCGGTGAAGGTGAACAGCACCGAGAAGGTCATTACGACGGCGATGATGGGCGTCAGCATCGGCAGCGTGACATGGCGAAACTGCTGCCAGCGCGACGCGCCGTCGATCGCCGCCGCTTCGTACAGCGACGGCGACACCGTTTGCAAGCCAGCGAGCAGGCAAATCGCGACGAACGGCACGCCGCGCCAGACATTGGCTGCGATCGTCGAGCCGCGCGCGAGCCACGGCTCACCGAGGAAGTCGATGTAGCGGTCGATGATGCCCATCTTCGTCAAGGCCCACGAGATGACCGAGAACTGCGAGTCGTAGATCCACCAGAACGCGATCGCCGACAGCGCGGTCGGCACGATGAACGGCAGCAGCACGATCGCACGCAGGAACGACTTGAACGGCAGATGGCGGTTCAGCAGCAGCGCGAGCCACAGGCCGAGCACGAACTTCAAGACGCTGGCGACGATCGTGTAGACAAGCGTGTTGAACAGCGACAGCAGCGCCATCGGGTCCTGGACCAGAAACGCGTAGTTCTCCCAGCCGACCCAGACACCGTCACGGCCGATCTTCGTGTCGGTGAAGCCGAGCCAGGTGCCGAGGCCGAGTGGATAGGCGAGGAACACCAGCAGCAGCGCGGCCGCCGGCAGCATGAAGAGCAGGCCGAGGAAATGCCGGTTGTCGAGGAGACGATGCATTTGCACGCTCTTCCCCTGGGAGAGGGAGGAAGAGATCAGACCTTGTAGTACCGCGCCGCCCGTGCCGCTGCACGCTCCGCCGCTTCCTTCGGCGTCTTCGACCCGCTCGCCGCTTCGGCCACCATGTCGACGACGATGAAGTCGGCGATCACGCCGGCCGACGCGTAGCCGAGCTGGCCGGCGTAGCCGTGGTGGCGCATCTTGCCGAGCCCGTGCTTGAACGCCGCAGCCTTCGGCTCTTGCGTCCAGATGGGACTCTTCTCGTAGGCCTTCAGCGGCTGCATCACGTAGCCGAGCGACGCGGTCTGCCACGGCTCGTACTGCTCCTTCTCCATCATGAAGCGCAGGTACTCCTTGGCCGCCTTCGGATACTTGGTGTACTTGAAGACCATGCCCTGCGTGATCTGGTGCAGCTCAGTGCCCTCGCCGGTTGGGCCGACCGGCCAGTTGGCGTGCTCGATGTCCTCGGCCATCGCTTTGAGCTTCTCGTCGGGTGAGGTCTTCGCGACGTAGTAGATCGAGATCGCGTTGTTGGTGCAGCTGATCTGCCCGTCGAGGAAGGCCTTGTTGTTGCTCGGGTCGAGCCACGACAGCGTGCCCGGCGGGAAGGTCGCATACAGCTGCTTGCAGTACTCGAGCGCTGCGATCGTCTCCGGGCTGTTGATCGTCACGTTGCCTTGCTTGTCGACCATCTTCCCGCCGTGGCCCCAGACGATCCAGTAGCACCAGGTCGTCGCGTCGCCGCTCGCGTGGCCGAGCGCGTGGGCCACCGGCGTGCCCTTGGCGTGCATCGCCTGCGCGAACTTGAGGTAGTCCGCGGTCGTCGTCGGGAAGGTCTCGAAGCCGGCCGCTTTCATGTGGCTCTTGCGGTAGACCATCGCGCCGCCGTTGGCACCGATCGGCAAGCCGATCCACTCCTTGCCGCGCATGCCGTAGTCGCGGCAGACGTCGTACCAGCCGCCGTATTTCTTGCCGAGGTATTCGGCCACGTCGGTCAGCGGCACCAGCTTATCGGGGTACAGATGCGCATCGTCGTACCAGCCGAGAATGATGTCGGGCCCGCTGCCGACGTTGGCCGCGACCGCCGCTTTCGGCCGGATGTCTTCGAAGCTCTCGCTGTCGACGCGCACCTCGACGCCGTATTTGTCGGTGAACTTCTTCGTGTTCGCCAGCCACAGCTCCTCGTCGCCAGCGACGAAACGCTTCCAGCGCATCAGCCGCAGCTTGGCGCCCTTTTCAGGCTGGCCGGTCCAGGTTTGCGCGCTCGCTTCGGGGGCGAGCAGGGCGGCTCCGACCGCGCTGCCGCTGATCAGAAAGTCGCGTCGATTCAGGTCGCTCATGAGGATCTCCTTCAGGTGGTTCAAGCGAGTCGATCGCCGCTTTGGGCGTCGAAGAGATAGCTGCGCTGCGGCGCGAGATGCAGCGTGTCGCCGACCGCCAAGTCGCGGCGCTCACGCAGCAGCACCGTCACGTCGTGGCCGGCCAAGTCGCACAGCAGCTGGGTGTCGGCGCCGGTCGGTTCGATGACTTTCACGCCGGCGGGCAGCCCCGCGCCGGCCGGATGCAGGTGCTCCGGGCGCAGGCCGACGACCAGCTTGCGTCCGGGCTGCAGCGCGTTGACCGTCGCCGGCGCGGCGATGCGCGCGCCGCCTTCGAATTCGAGCTGCCAGGCCACACCGTCGGGCACGGCGTGGACCGGCAGGAAGTTCATCGCCGGTGAGCCGATGAAGCCGGCGACGAAGCGGTTCGCCGGCTCGTCGTACAGCTGCAGCGGGCTGCCGATCTGCGCGACATGGCCGGCATTCATCACGACGATGCGGTCGGCCATCGTCATCGCCTCGATCTGATCGTGCGTCACGTAGATCGACGTCGTCGCGAGCCGCTGGTGCAGCGCCTTGATCTCGGTGCGCATCGCCACCCGCAGCTTGGCGTCGAGGTTGGACAGCGGCTCGTCGAACAGAAAGACCTGCGGCTTGCGAACGATTGCGCGACCCA
The DNA here is from genome assembly GCA_005882155.1 of Betaproteobacteria bacterium. GTDB lineage: Bacteria > Pseudomonadota > Gammaproteobacteria > Burkholderiales > Burkholderiaceae_C > Albitalea. Next base: position 2,553 of record VBCQ01000319.1, on the reverse strand, counting down.
TCGCGACGCGCTGGCGCTGACCGCCCGACAGCTGGCGGGGATAGCGCTTCAGGTAGTCCATCAAGCCGAGGATCTGCGCCGCGTCGTTGACACGCTGATTCACCGCGCTCGCCGATTCATTGGCCAGGCGCAGGCTGAACGCCATGTTGTCGAACACCGTCATGTGCGGGTACAGCGCGTAGTTCTGGAACACCATCGCGATGTCGCGCTCTTTCGGCGCGAGGCGGTTAACGACCCGCGGGCCGATCCAGATCTCGCCGTCGCTGATCTCCTCGAGCCCAGCGACCATGCGCAGCAGCGTGGACTTGCCGCAGCCCGACGGGCCGACCAGCACGCAGAACTCACCGTCGGCCACCGTCACGTCGACCGCGTGCACGACCTCGGTCTGGCCGAAGCGCTTGCGAACCTGTCTCAGCATCACGTCGGCCATGGCGTTCGAGCAACCTGAATTGTCTGATGATCCTATCCATTTGTCGGACAAAAGCAATCCGGCGTCCTCCGAACGCTACTGACAAGACGCTGTCAGGAGGCCCCCTTCACGATGCGGTCTCCCATTCACCACCGAAGGAGATTCGCATGAAGAACGCCGTCAACTGGTTCGAGATTCCGGTTCGCAACATGGACCGGGCGCAGAAGTTTTACGAGACGCTGCTCGGCGCGCCGCTGCGCCGGGAAGCGATGGGTCCGCAGACGCTCGCGGTGTTCAGCTACGACGAGGCCGGCGTCGGCGGTTGCCTGCTCGACGGCCCCGACAAGCCCGATCCGGCGAGCCACGGCACGCTCGTCTACCTGAACGCCGAGCCCTCGCTCGATGCGGCGCTGGCGCGGGTCGTTGCGGCCGGCGGGAAAATCACCACGCCCAAGGTCACCTTGCCGGGCGACATGGGTTGCTTCGCGCATGTCGTCGACACCGAGGGCAACCGCGTCGGGCTGCATGCGCTGACGTAGCATCGGCGCTCCGCCACGAATCGGTGAGCCCGCATGCGTCGTGCCGATCGACTGTTCCAACTCGTGCAGCTCATCCGCGGCCGGCGCTTGTCGACCGCGGACTTCCTCGCCCAGCGGCTCGAGGTCTCGGTGCGCACCGTCTATCGCGACGTGGCCGACCTGCAGGCTCAGGGCGTGCCGATCGAGGGCGAGGCGGGTGTCGGCTACCGCATGCGCTCGGGCTTCGACCTGCCGCCGCTGATGTTCACGAAAGACGAAGCGCAAGCGCTGGTCGCATCGGTGCGGATCGCCCAGCCGCGCCTCGATCGCGCGCTCGCGGCGCAGGCCGACGCGGCGCTGTCGAAGATCCTCGCGGTGCTGCCGAGCGCGTCGCGCGCCGCAGCGGAGAGCCTCGCCGTCTACGCGCCCCCGGTCGGCCCCGACGATGCGACGCGCGCCCGGCTGGAGACGCTGCGCGTCGCGGCCGAGGCGCGGCGCAAGCTGCGGATGCGCTACCTCGATCTGAAGGGCGAGCTCAGTGAACGCGTCGTTCGCCCGCTCGGCTGCTTCTACTGGGGCGAGGTCTGGACGCTGGCCGCGTGGTGTGAAGCCCGCCAGAACTTCCGCAACTTCCGCGTCGACCGAATCGAGGAACTGCAGTTGCTCGACGAGCGCTTCCGCGACGAAGCGGGCAAGACCTTGCCCGATCTGTTTCGCGCTGTCGAGTTCGATGAACAACGGCGGTAGAGCTGTCCTCTACTTGTAGATGTAATCCGGCAGCCACATGGCGATCTGCGGGAACACGTAGACGAGGAACATGCAGACGAACACCATGAACAGGAACGGCAGCGCGCCGGCGAAGATCTGATTCAGCGTCACGTGTTTCGGCGCCACGCCTTTCAGGTAATAGCACGCCATCGCCATCGGCGGAGTGAGGAACGACGTCTGGATGTTCAGCGCCACCATCACTCCGAAGAACACCGGATCGATGTTGAAGTGATGCAGCAGCGGCAGGAAGATCGGCACGAAGATGATGATGATCTCGGTCCACTCGAGCGGCCAGCCCAGCAGGAAGATGATGAACTGGGTGAGCAGCATGAACGTCACCGGCGTCATGTTGAGACTCAGGATGAAATTCTCGACCACGGCCTGCCCGCCCAGATACGAGAACACCGACGAGAACGACCACGAGCCGACGAACAGCCAGCACACCATCGCGGCGGTGCGTGCGGTGAGGAAGACGGCCTCCTTCAACCGCTGCAGCGTGAACTGACCGTAGCCGATCGACAGCAGGATCGAACCGAAGGCCCCGAACGCGGCGGCTTCGTTGGGCGTGGCCAACCCGAAGAGGATCGCGCCCAATACCGCGAGGATCAGAAACGCCAGCGGGAAAAACGACGATGCGAGCAGCTTCACGAGCTGACCCATCGGTATGTCGGTCTGCTCTTTCGGCAGCTTGGGCGCGAGCTTCGGGTTGAGCATCGCGCGCCCGATCACGTAGAGCATGTACAGGCTGGCCAGCAGGAAGCCAGGCAGGAACGCGCCGGCATACAGCCGCACCACCGACACGCTGGCCATCGCGCCGTACAGGATCAGCATGATGCTCGGCGGAATCAGAATCCCGAG
>VBCQ01000318.1 GCA_005882155.1 Betaproteobacteria bacterium | reverse complement strand
CGTGAGAACGTCGACACCGACGCGATCATCCCGAAGCAGTATCTGAAGTCGATCAAGAAATCGGGCTTCGGCCCCAACTTGTTCGACGAATGGCGCTACCTCGATCCCGGCTTCCCGGGGCAGGATGCGGCGACGCGGCGACCGAACCCGGACTTCGTGCTGAACCAGCCGCGCTACCAGGGTGCGTCGGTGCTGCTCGCGCGCAAGAACTTCGGCTGCGGCTCGTCGCGCGAGCACGCGCCGTGGGCCATCGAGCAGTACGGCTTTCGCGCCCTGATCGCGCCGAGCTACGCCGACATTTTCTTCAACAACTGCTTCAAGAACGGCCTGCTGCCGATCGTGCTGGCCGAGCATGAGGTGGCACGCTTATTCGACGAGGTCGCGGCCTTCGTCGGCTACGAGCTGACGATTGATCTGGAGCGTCAAGTCGTCGTCAAGCCCGATGGCGTCGCGCTGCCATTTGAGGTCCAGGGCTTTCGCAAATACTGCCTGCTCAACGGTTTCGACGACATCGCTTTGACGCTGCGCCACGCCGACAAGATTCGCGCCTTCGAAGCCGAGCGACTTCTCAAGAAGCCGTGGCTGGCGCATCGCATTTGACTCCCGTGCCGTACAGCCGCGTCTACGAATTCCTGTCGCGCCGCTGGTGGCTCGCGTTCATCTTGATGGGCGTCTGCTTCGTGCTGTTCGGCCTGGTGTCGCTCGATCTGTTGCGCTCGCTCGGCGCGAACCTCGAGTTCCTCGGCATGTATGGGTTCGACGCGTTGCGTGAAGGCGGCCTGATGCAGCTCGCGGGCCTGATCTTCTCGGGCTATCTGGCTGCGCTTTTCTACATCGTGTTCAAGCTGTGCGAGAAGGTGCTCGTCGAGCGCCTGAGCTTGGCGAAATCCAAAGGAATCGATTCGTGAAGATCGCAGTGCTGCCCGGCGACGGCATCGGGACCGAGATCGTCGCCGAGGCGGTGAAGGTGCTGCAGGTGCTCGAGCTGCCGCTGGAAACCGAGCAGGCGCTGGTCGGCGGTGCGGCCTACGAGTCGCATGGCCATCCACTGCCCGAGTCCACATTGAAGCTCGCGCAGGACGCCGACGCGGTGCTGTTCGGCGCGGTCGGCGACTGGAAATACGACAAGCTCGAACGCGCGCTGCGCCCCGAGCAGGCGATCCTCGGTCTGCGCCGCCACCTGCAGCTGTTCGCCAACTTTCGCCCGGCGATCTGCTACGAAGAGCTCACGCATGCGTCGAGCCTCAAGCCCGAGCTGGTTGCGGGGCTCGACATCCTGATCATTCGCGAGCTCACCGGCGACATCTACTTCGGTCAGCCGCGCGGCCGTCGCGCCTCGCCAGACGGTGCGTTCGCCGGCGCACCCGAAGCCTTCGACACGATGCGCTATGCCCGGCCCGAGATCGAGCGCATCGCGCATGTCGCGTTCCAGGCCGCGCGCAAGCGCAGCAAGCGCGTCACCAGCGTCGACAAGGCCAATGTGCTCGAGACCTTTCAGTTCTGGAAAGACGTGGTGACCGAGGTGCACGCGCAGTATCCGGACGTTGCGCTCGACCACATGTACGTCGACAACGCCGCGATGCAGCTCGTGAAGGCGCCGAAGAAGTTCGACGTACTCGTCACCGGCAACATGTTCGGCGACATCCTGTCTGACGAAGCCGCGATGCTCACCGGCTCGATCGGCATGCTGCCGTCGGCCTCGTTGGACGCGAACAACAAGGGCCTCTATGAACCGAGCCACGGCAGCGCGCCGGACATCGCCGGCAAGGGAATCGCGAACCCTCTGGCTACAATCCTGTCTGCTGCCATGATGCTCCGCTACTCCCTCGCCCAACCCGAAGCTGCCGACCGGATCGAGTCGGCAGTCAAGCGCGTACTCGCGTCGGGCTTGCGCACGGCGGACATCGCGTCGGAAGGCACGACGCGTGTCGGCACCCGCGAGATGGGTGACGCGGTCGTGGCCGCCCTCATCGGCAAGACCACCAAAACGATTACCAAGAGCTAGCAGCTCCGGACCGTCTCGCCCATCCTCTCCGGCGATTCGAGCCGGATCCACGGAGAGGTTGCAGCTAACACAAGGGCATTGAGATGAGACTCGTAGGATTGGTTGGATGGCGCGGCATGGTCGGTTCCGTGCTGATGGACCGCATGCAGGCCGAGGGCGACTTCGGCCTCATCGAGCCGCTGTTCTTCAGCACCAGCAACGCCGGCGGCAAGGCGCCCGAATTCGCGAAGAACGAGACCACGCTGAAGGACGCGTACGACATCGACGCGCTGAAGCGCTGCGACATCGTCATTACCGCGCAGGGCGGCGACTACACGAGCGAGGTGTTTCCCAAGCTGCGCGCGGCCGGCTGGGGCGGCCACTGGATCGATGCGGCGTCGACGCTGCGCATGAAGGACGATGCCGTCATCGTCCTCGACCCGGTGAACCTGCCGGTGATTCAGAACGCGTTGCGCAAGGGCGGTCGCAACTGGATCGGCGGCAACTGCACGGTGAGCTGCATGCTGATGGGCGTGGGCGCATTGTTCAAGGCCGGGCTCGTCGAATGGATGAGCACGCAGACCTATCAGGCCGCATCGGGCGGCGGTGCGCAGCACATGCGCGAGCTGCTGACGCAGTTCGGCACGCTGCACGCCGAGGTGCGCGATCTGCTCGCCGACCCGAAGAGCGCGATCCTCGAGATCGACCGCAAGATCGCCGCCACGCAACGCTCGCTCGGCGAAGCCGAGACGGCCAACTTCGGCGTACCGCTCGGCGGCAGCCTCATTCCATGGATCGACAAGGACCTCGGCAACGGTGTGTCGCGTGAAGAATGGAAGGGCGGCGCGGAGGCGAATAAGATTCTCGGTCAGGGTCCGGGATTCGGCAGCGCCGCCGTGCCGGTCGATGGCTTTTGCGTGCGCGTCGGCACGATGCGATGCCACAGCCAGGCACTGACCTTCAAGCTGAAGAAGGACGTGCCACTCGCCGACATCGAAGCGATGATCGCGGCCGACAATGCGTGGGTGAAAGTGGTGCCGAACAATCGCGACGCGACGCTCGCCGAGCTGACGCCGGTGGCCGTCACCGGCACGATGTCGATCCCGGTCGGACGCTTGCGCAAGATGGCGATGGGCCCCGAATATCTGGGCGCATTCACAATCGGCGATCAGTTGTTGTGGGGCGCTGCCGAGCCGCTGCGTCGAATGCTCCGCATCCTGCTCGAAGCGTGATGAGTGCACGGGATTGCCGCTGCAACTGCTGTCGGATCAGGGCAACGGGCACGACCCGTGCATAATGTCAGTAAATGCATTAGCTTGTCACCGTATCTACTTGATGCTATTGTGATTTCTGGATTTCGCCGCCGTTGCTCGTCAAGCAGGTCAACGACGATGGCGAAAGCGCGGGCGCCGGCAGCGCATTCCGCATGATCGAGTTGGGAGACGCCTTGAAACGAACCTCGCTGTACACCGGGCGATTCGCCTTGACCGGAGTGGCTGCAGCTGCTCTGTGGTTGACCGTGCCCGATGCATCGGCGCTGGGCCTCGGACGCCTCGCAGTGCAGTCGGCTCTCGGCGAGACATTGCGGGCCGAGATCGACATCACGAGCTTGACGCCCGAAGAGGCGTCGAACATGCGCGTGCGTGTCGCACCGCCCGAGTCGTATCGCGCCGCGGGTGTCGACTACAACTCGGTGTTGCCTGGTACTCAGGCCGTGTTGCTGCGGCGACCCGATGGTCATCCGTACTTCAAGTTGACGAGCGATCGTCCGGTGCAGGAGCCGTTCGTCGATGTGATCCTCGAGATCTCCTGGTCCACCGGCCGACTCGTTCGCGAGTACACCTTGCTGTTCGATCCGCCGACTGTCGCGCGCGCCCCGGCGCCTTCGACCGCACCGATCGCAACGGCGCCGCCACCGCCGGCCCCTGCGCCCGCACCCGCACCAGCGCCCTCGGTGCCCGCGCCGGCACCGAGGACGGCCGAACGCAGGCCGGCACCGAGCAAGCCGACATCGGCGCCGTCGGAGGTCGTTGCGAAGCCCGCATCGCCCGGCGTCGACGAGTACCGTGTTCGCTCCGGTGACACCTTGTCGCGCATCGCGTCGCAAACGCAGCGCTCCGGCGTGTCGCTCGACCAGATGCTCGTCTCGCTGTTTCGCGGCAACCCGCAAGCCTTCATCGAAAGCAACATGAACCGGCTCAAGGCCGGCGCCGTGTTGGCGGTGCCGAGTGCGGAGACCGCGAAGGCCACCGCGCCGAGCGAAGCGCGCGAGTTGATCCAGGCCCAGAGCGCCGACTTCGGCGCCTACCGGCAAAAGCTCGCCGGTGCCGTTCCCGCGGCCAAGACCGAGGCGCCGACGCGCCAGGCCGGCGGCAAGGTGCAAGCCAACGTCGAAGACCGCAAGCAGGCCGCCGCACCGACACCCGACAAGCTCACGCTCAGCAAGGGCGCAGGCGCGAAGGCATCGGCACCTGAAGAGCGCTTGTCGAAAGAGCGCGAGAAGAAAGACGCCGCAACTCGCGTCGCCGAATTGTCGAAGAACGTCGAAGAGCTGAAGAAGCTCTCCGGTGCCGCATCGGCCGCAGTGAAGCCGGGCGCACCGGCCGTTACTGCCGCGCCGCCCGCCGCGACGAAGCCCGGTGTTGTGGTGA
>VBCQ01000317.1 GCA_005882155.1 Betaproteobacteria bacterium | reverse complement strand
TCATCTCGGCGGCACAGCGCTCGCTGACCTGGCGCACCTTCACGCAGTCGCTGATGGGCGGCACGCGGCTGTACTGCATGATCGCGCTGATCCTCGCAGGTGCGGCTTTTCTCACACTCAGCATGGGCTACATCGGATTGCCGCGGCACCTTGCCGAATGGATCGCGACGCTCGGCCTCACGCAGTTCGAACTGATCATCGCGCTGACGATCTTCTATGTGATCCTCGGCTGCTTTCTCGACGGCATCTCGATGGTCGTGCTGACGATGGGGGTGATCCGCCCGACGATCGAGAAGGCCGGCATCGACCCGCTGTGGTTCGGCATCTTCATCGTCATCGTCGTCGAGATGGCGCAGGTCACGCCGCCGGTCGGCTTCAACCTGTTCGTGCTGCAAGGCATGACGCGGCGCGAGATCGGCTACATCGCCCGCACCGCGTTCCCGTTCTTCATGCTGATGGTCGCGATGGTCGTGCTGCTCTACGTCTTCCCGCAGCTCGTGACCTTTCTGCCGCGGCAAATGAAGGGCTGAACGGCCCCAATTCATCGCTTTCGGTCCCGCCCCACGACCTAGCATGCGGGGGTGGAGTGGATTTGCTCGGGCTCGACGCCTGCGCATGCCCCGCGACCAACCGAGGAATGCTTGTGGCCGAGATGCTGACCCCCATGCACTGGAGCGACACCGAGCTCGACACGCCGGCGATGGACGATGCCGCGCCGCCGAACGAGCCGTTTCGCTGGCCGACGCCGCCATTCGCGTGCTACCCGAGCCCGGTCGCGCAGACCGACCCGCTGCGCTGCGAGATCGCCGGCCTCAACGACGGCCGCACGACCGGCCGGCTGACCTTCTTCGTGCCCGAGGAAGCGGTCGCGCATGTGCAGGTGCCGCCGGCGCGCACGACCCTGCCGCTGCGCTTCGACCAATTTCGCGCGATCACGCTGACGAGCGTGCTCGAGCCGGTCGCCGTCGTCGATGGCGACCCGCACGCCGGCATGCTGGCGCACCGCACCGTGTCGAGCTACCGCGTCACGCTCACCGACGGTGGCGAGATGCGCGGCGACACCATCGGCCATGTCGATACCCCGCATGGCGTGTTCCTGTTCCCCCCGGTCGGCGAAGACGGCGGTGTGCACCGCATGTTCGTGCCGCGGGTCGCGATCAAGCGCTTCGACACCGGGCCGCGCATCGGCGAATTGCTGGTGCAGACCCACGCGGCGACGCCGCAACAGGTCGAGCACGCCGCAGTCGTGCAACAGCAGCTGCGCGAGCAGAAGATCGGCGACATCCTCGTCGCGCGGCAAGTCGTCACGCCCGAGCAATTGATCGACGCGCTCGACCAGCAGGCGACGATGCCGCTGGTGCGAATCGGCGACGCATTGATCTCGCTCGGCCTGATCACCCACGCTCAGCTGCAGGACGCGCTCGCTCAGCAGCGCACTGACCGCAGCGTGCCGCTCGGCGAAGTGCTGGTGCGCATGGGCGTCGTGTCGCCCGAGGACTTGCAGATTGCACTGGCGCGCAAGATGGGCTACCCGCTCGTCGACCTCGATGCGTTTCCGGCCGAAGCCGATGCGTTGCGCAAGCTCAGCTACGAGCTCGCGGTTCGCTTGCGCGTGATGCCGCTGATCCTGCGCGACGGACGGCTCGTCGTCGCGCTCGACGACCCGTCGCGCCGCCGCCTGGCGGTCGAAGAGGTCGAGTTCACGACGCAGATGAAGGTCGTGCCGGTGCTCGCGCAGTGCGAGAACATCGACAACGTGCTGACCGCCGCCTACGAGAAGATCGGCGCTGCCGGCGTCTACCGCTGGACCGCCGACGCGCCGTCGGTGCCGATCAAGTTCGACTTCAGCTTCAACGACACCGACAAGCTCGTCGAGTCGCTCGAGAAAGAAACGCTCGAGCGCATGTTCGACGACGACAAGCCGATCGAGCAGTCGGACAACTCGCTGGTGCGGTTGATCAACAACATGATCATCGAGGCGCACAAGGACGGCGTGTCCGACATCCACATCGAGAGCTATCCGGGGCGCGAAAAAATCCGCATCCGCTTTCGCAAGGACGGGCTCTTGACCACCTACCTCGAGCTGCCGCCGAACTATCGCAACGCGCTGATCTCGCGGATCAAGATCATGTGCGAGCTCGACATTTCCGAGCGCCGCAAGCCGCAGGACGGCAAGGTCAACTTCGCCAAGTTCTCGCCGCAGCACAAGATCGAGCTGCGGGTCGCGACGATCCCGACCAACAACGGGCTCGAAGACGTGGTGATGCGAATCCTCGCGACCGCGAAGCCGATTCCGCTCGACCGCCTCGGCCTGTCCGAGCGCAACCTCGCGCAACTCAAGCACGCCGTCGAGCGGCCCTACGGCATGGTGCTGTGCGTCGGCCCGACTGGCTCGGGCAAGACGACCACGCTGCACTCGGCGCTGTCGCACATCAACGTTCCCGAGCGCAAGATCTGGACCGCCGAAGACCCGATCGAAATCACCCAGCCGGGACTGCGGCAGGTGCAGGTCAATCCGAAGATCGACTGGACTTTCGCGAAGGCGCTGCGCGCGTTCCTGCGCGCCGACCCGGACGTGATCATGGTCGGCGAAGTGCGCGACGAAGAGACCGCGCAGATGACGATCGAAGCGTCGCTGACCGGCCACCTCGTGCTGTCGACGCTGCACACCAACAGCGCGACCGAAACGGTGACGCGACTGCTCGACATGGGAATGGACCCGTTCAACTTCGCCGACTCGCTGCTCGCGATCCTCGCGCAGCGGCTGGTGCGCCGGCTGTGCACGCACTGCCGCACGTCGCGTCCGGCGACGGCCGCCGAGCTCGACGAATTGACGGCCGACTATCTGCACGCCTTTCCGGCCGGCAGCGAAACACCGGCGCGCGACGCGCTCGTGGCCGACTGGGCCGGCCGCTTCGGCGCCGGCGGCCGCGTGATGCTGCACCACAGCCCCGGCTGCAAGCACTGCGACGACACCGGCTTCAAGGCGCGCGCCGGCATCCACGAATTGATGGTCGTCTCGCGCGAGCTGCGCCGCCTGGTGCAGACCGGCGCCCGCGCCGACGCGCTGCAACAGGTCGCGATGGCCGAAGGCATGCGCACTTTGCGACAGGATGGGATCGAGAAGGTATTGGCAGGGGTGACGACGATCGAGGAAGTCAGGGCGACGAGCAACGTTTGATCGCGAGCACGCGCGCCCTCACCCCACCCCTCTCCCAGGGGGAGAGGGGGCAATGCAAACATCCTCTCTCCCTCCCTCTTCCTCCCTCTCCCTTTGGGAGAGGGTTGGGGTGAGGGCAAATTTCGGGCACATTCCTACCATCCCAACAACGGGCCCAGCCCCGATCCAGGGTGGCGGATCCTCAATCCGATTTCGTCGTCTGCGAGCAATGCGATGCGGTGCATCGCTGGCGGCTGCTTCACAGCGATGAAGTCGCACATTGCCAGCGCTGCGGCGTCGTGCTCGGCCGCGGCCACCGGCTCAGCGCGCAGTCATTGCTCGCGCTCAGCATCGCCGCGCTGGTCGTGTTCCTGATCGCGAACCTGAGCTCGATCGTCTCGGTCGGGCTGCGCGGCCAGCATGCCGACACCACGCTCGCCGGCGCTGCGTCGATCGCCTGGCAGCAAGGCGAGCATCTTGTTGCGGTGCTGGCCATCGCCACCGCGATCGTCGCGCCGGCCATGTTGATCGCGCTGCGGCTGCTCGTGTTGTGGCCGATTGCGCGCCGGCGCAGCTCGCCGCACCTCGCGCTCGCGATGCGCGCGATGCACGCGATGTCGCGCTGGAACATGGTCGAGGTGCTGACGGTCGCGGCGCTGGTGTCTGTCGTTCGAATCGGTCACCTCGCCCAGGCCGAAGCCGGGCCCGGCGTGCTCGCCTTCGCGGCGCTCGCGCTGATCCTCGCGGCGCCCGAGTCGGCGGGCGTGCGTCACTTGTGGTGGTCGCGATGAGCACGCCAAGCGGTCTTCGATTGCTCACCTGCGCCTGCTGCGCGCTCACGTCGAGCGTGCCCGCGGCTGGCGTCGAAAGCGCGAAGTTTCATTGCCCGCGTTGCGGCCATCCGCTGTACGCGCGCAAGCCGATGAGCCTGCAGCGCACCTGGGCCTACGTGATCACGTCGGCGCTGCTGTACGTGCCGGCCAACGCGCTGCCGATCGTCAGCACGATCGACGTGCTGGGCCGCAAGCCGCACACGATCGCCGGCGGCATCTCCGAGCTGTGGGAGGGTGGCGACTGGATCCTCGCCATCATCGTTTTCGTCGCGAGCCTCGTCGTGCCGCTGGTGAAAATCGGCGTGCTCGCGCTGCTCGCCGCGTCGGTCCAGCATGCGCCGAGCTG
>VBCQ01000316.1 GCA_005882155.1 Betaproteobacteria bacterium | reverse complement strand
CAACAGTCATCCGCATTGGGGTACAGAAGCGCTTTGCAGCCTCCCTCAGCTTCCGCGTGCCCGCTGCACGATGCCGAGCTCGATCAAGCCGAGCGCTTTCCGATTTGCCGGCCCGATGCGTTGCGGACGCTGTTCGCCGACGCCGGGCTGGACGCGGTCGCTGTCCGCGCTGTCGATGTCCCCATGCACTTTCGCGACCTCGATGACTACTGGCAGCCCTTTCTCGGCAATCAGAGCGCTGCGCCGACCTATCTGGCCGGACTCGACGCCGCTCCGAAAAGCAGTGAGTGTTGGGAGTCGAAGAGCGTCGACCACATGGCGCGCTGGCCTGCCGGCACTGTCACCGAGATTGAGCACGCCGATACCTGCTGGTCACGAACAGCGCTGCCCGGCCATGACCCGCCGGTCGCGAACGACGACTTTCCAGCCGCCCACTGGACCTGAGCCGCTGCCCAGAGCCCATTCATTCGAATTCACGGGCTGCGAACACCCCGAGCGCCGCGCCACCGAGCGCGACGAGTCAGCCGTGCTGGCGTGGGGAGCGCAAGCCTTGGCCGGCGCTCAAAAGAGGGGTGCCGTCCAGCGGCGGCGACTGATCGTCTTCATCGACGAGTCGGACTCGTCGGAGCGGCCCACCCGGGTGCACACCTGGGCACCCAAGGGCTGCACGCCGCTCGTGCAGTTTCACTTCAATTGGAAGCACGTCTCAGCGCATCCTGCGCGAATACCTCGACAGCACCGAAGGTGCGGTTCGGAAGGCGCTATTGCCGGGCCACCCACCGGACCTCGACGCCGTCGAGTACCGGTGGGCTTGGCTCAAGCGTCACGCCTTGGCGAACGTCTGCCCACGCTCGCTGGCCGAGCTCAAGACCACCGCGCGCAGCAGGCTGCACGGCGGCCAGTGCTGCAAGTCGATCATCAACGTGTGCTGGAAGCAGGTTGGTGACGTCATGGACTAGGTAAAGCTCAAAAGGGTACCGGGGCCGCCCCCGATGTGGCTCGGTACCGAAGGCTTCAGCCGCGCGCCGCGAGCTGCGTGGCCATCACTTGCCCGCCGACCTGGCGCCCTTGGAGCAGGCCGGTGTTCACCGCATGCCTGAAGTGGTACCCGACGCACACCCGGGACTCGGCGACCTCGGCCGCGCACTGTGAGAACGATGTGAAGCTGCGCGTCACGCCGGGCAGCGTGACGCTCTGGTGCGTGAATTCGGCGGCGTCGCCACCGAAGCATTGCTGCAGCACCGCCGCGCCCGCGCCGGCCGACGTGGAGTGTGTGGACGGATGCTCTGGGATTGGCGGGCATACCGGGTCGTAGGAGATCCAGCTCGGGTCGCCCACCGTCGCCGGGTTACCGTCGCTGTCGCCAAGACGAATCGCGGTGATCGGACGCCAGAAGCGCCAGAAATACTTGGATTCGAAGCCGGCCGTCAAACAGTCCGATTGCCCCACCTGAAGCAAAGCCAGGGTTCGCGCCAGCGCCCAACCGTCCATCTGCCGAACTGCGGCGAGTTGCACGGTGATCTTCATCCACGAGTTGAAAATCGGCTCGCGCCAGAAGAGGGCGAATTCCGACTGGTCGGCGGTGCGGGTCGAGCCGACTGCCGCGCCGAGCGCCTTGACCTCGTCGTAGTCCTTTGTGTAGGCGTCGCTGGTGACGGCATAGGGCGCTTCGACGCGGTAGGCCGAGCTGCTTGGGATCGAGAACGGCTTGAGCTGATCGCCCAGATGCACCCCGCTGGGGGGGTTGAACGGCGGCGTACGGCGGTACTCGCCCGGCAGGGTGCCGTCGATGTAGGGCCCCTGGACGTTGGCGATCCCGTCGTTGGCGCGTTCCGCAAGCATCGCCGCGGCGCTGGCTTGGCCCGCGACGATCCCCTTGTCGACCGCTCCGCCGCCGGTGATCGCGGCCAGCGCCGCGGCGTATTCGGTATCGAGCAGCGTGGCAGCACCCGGCAGTTCGTGCAGCAAGACATCGTGCATGGCCGCGGCGTAAGCGGCATCTGGATTCGCGCCGGGTGCCGGAGCCGGGCTCAGATACGTCGCGTAAACCGGCTCGATCGCGTTCAGCGCGTCGTGCGCGGCGAGAAAGGCCATCGCATAGATTCGGATCGGGATGAATGCCGGCGCCGGTACCATTGCCGTGGCGCGGATCGCGATGTCGGCCCAGCGCGCCGGCGCGCCGGTATCCAAGTGCCGACCGTCGCCGATGCCCAGCGCCTGGGCTTGTCGGCCGCCGAGTTCGGAGCCACCGCCGCCGCACCCGGAAAGGAGTGCCACTGCCGGCAACAGCGTACCGGCACAGAATACGCGTCGTGAAATGAAAGTGCTCATGGTCATCGTTCCTCGTGGTTGACAGGGACTGAACGATCCGCGCCCGGCCCGACCGCTGCAACAGCGATGTGACGAATGCCGCTGGGGGTTGACGAGTCAGCTTGGTGGGCGACGAATCAGATCAAGGTCGCGTTGGGCCTGTGAATCGCTGCCTG
>VBCQ01000315.1 GCA_005882155.1 Betaproteobacteria bacterium | reverse complement strand
GTGAAGTTTCACTATCCGGCGCGGCCGATCGGCGAAGACTTCGGTGTCTCCAAAGGTGCCACCGCATGAACGCCGTTGCGACTCTCGGCGCGCGCACGCTCGGCGTGCTGCGCTCGTTCGGCCACGCGGCGGTGTTTTTCATCGAGCTGCTGCGAGCCACGCCGGCGGCGCTGCGCCGCTTCGGCCTCGTCGTGACGCAGATCCACGCGATCGGCAACCTGTCGCTCTTGATCATCGTCGCGTCGGGCATGGCGGTCGGTTTCGTCCTCGCGCTGCAGATGTACTACGCGCTCGTCACCTACGGCGCGACCGAGTCGCTCGGCCTGATCGTCAATCTGTCGCTGGTGCGCGAGCTGGGGCCAGTGGTCGCTGCGCTCTTGTACGCCGGCCGCGCCGGAACGTCGCTGACCGCGGAGATCGGCCTCATGAAAGCCGGCGAGCAGATCGCCGCGATGGAGATGATGGCAATCGACCCGCGCAGCGTTCTCGGCGGTCGGTATTCTGGGCGCCTATGTCGTCGCGGTGTTGTTGATCGGCGTCGACTCGGGCAACTTCTGGTCGATCATGCAGTCGCGCGTCGACGTCTGGCGCGATGTCGGCAACGGCATCGTCAAGAGCTTCGTGTTCGGCATCATCTGCACCGCAGTCGCGCTTTATCAGGGCTACGAGACCGAGGCGACGCCGGAAGGCGTGGCCTACGCGACGACGCGCACGGTCGTGATCTCGTCGCTCGCGGTGCTTGGCATGGACTTCGTGCTGACCGCGCTGATGTTTTCGACGGCCTGATCGATGCGACTGTGCTGAGGAAAGAACGATGACGAAAAAAGGTATCGAAACACTGGTCGGCTTGTTCGTGCTGCTCGGGCTCGCCGGCCTCGTGTTCCTCTCGCTGAAGGCGGCCAACCTCGGCACCTTCAGCACGCGCGACGGCTACACCGTCACGGCGCGCTTCGACAACATCGGCGGCCTGAAGCCGCGCTCGCCGGTGCGCAGTGCCGGCGTCACGGTCGGGCGCGTCACATCGATCACGCTCGACAGCAAGACCTTCCAGGGCCTTGTCACGATGGAGCTCGACAAGAGCGTGCAATTCCCGCGCGACTCGTCGGCGAAGATCCTCACCTCGGGGCTGCTCGGCGATCAGTACATCGGCATCGAGCCCGGCGCCGAAGAGAAGAACCTCGCCGCCGGCGACGTGATCAAGCAGACGCAATCGGCGGTCGTGCTCGAAAACCTCATTGGCCAGTTCCTGTTCAGCAAGGCGGCCGAGGGTGGCACGGCGCCGGCCGCATCGGCCCCGGCAGGAGGCAAGAAATGAGAGTCAGCGTTTGGGGCCGGCGCGCGTGCGGGCTCGCGCTCGTCGTCTTCGCGCTGGCGCTGCAGGCCTGCTCGACCACCGGTGCGAAGACCCCCGGAGCGAGGCTCGATCCGTGGGAGAGCTGGAACCGCAAGGTGTTCTCGTTCAACGAGTCGCTCGACGAGAAAGTGTTGAAGCCGACGGCCACCGTCTACAGCAACGTGGTACCGCAGCCGGTGCGCAGCGGCATCGACAACTTTTTCGCCAACGCGGCCGACGCCTGGTCGGCAGTCAACAATATTTTGCAAGGCAAGTTCGCAGACGGCTTCAGCGACGTCATCCGTTTCGGCACCAACAGCGTGTTCGGGCTCGGTGGCTTTCTCGATGTGGCGACCGAGGCGGGGCTCGATCGTCACCACGAGGATTTCGGGCAGACGCTCGGTCGCTGGGGTGTCGGCGCCGGGGCCTACATCGTCTGGCCGCTGTTCGGCCCGTCGAGCGTTCGCGAATCGTTCGCGCTGCCGTTCGACCGTGCCGTGTCGCCCGCGCTCGTGATCAACGATGGCGCGGTCAAGTGGGAGATCACGACGCTGCAGCTGATCAACACGCGCGCCGGCCTGCTCGGTGCGAGCAAGGTTCTCGACGACATCGCGCTCGACAAGTACACCTTCGTTCGCGACGCCTATCTGCAACGCCGGCGAAGCCTCGTCTATGATGGCGATGCACCCGAGCCGCCCGACGAATCGAAGTCGCCCGACAAGCCCACCGATGCGCCGGCCGAGAAGGCGAACGAAAAGCCCTCGGAAAAGCCGGCTCAAAAATAGCGCGGCCAACCGGTGCCGCGCTGGCCGCGTTAAGGTCACCGGTACACGCCACTTTGCGCGAACTCGGCGTCATGTCCGCGCTCCAACCCTGCATGCCCTGGCGGCGTGTCAATGAAAGGAAAGCGAATGTTTTCGCGACGAGTTGCTCTCTTTATCTCGACGAGCTTGCTGCTGCTGGCCGCAGCCGGCGTCCGCGCCGAGGCGCAAGCACCCGACGCGCTGATCAAGCAGGTGTCGACCGACGTCATCGATTCGATCAAGGCCGACAAGTCGATCAAGTCGGGTGATCTGCCGAAGATCATCGCCCTCGTCGACGCCAAGGTGATGCCGCATGTGAACTTCCAGCGCATGACCTCGTCGGCGGTCGGCCGCTACTGGCGCCAAGCCACGCCCGAGCAGCAAAAGCGCCTGCAAGACGAGTTCAAGATCCTGCTGGTGCGCACCTATTCCGGCGCGCTCGCGCAAGTGAAAGACCAGACCGTTCAATTGAAGCCGATGCGCGGCAGCGCGGCCGACCCCGAGGTCGTCGTGAAGACCGAAGTGCGCGGCCAAGGCGACCCGATCCAGCTCGACTACCGGCTCGAGAAGGCGGGCGACACGTGGAAAATCTACGACGTCAACGTGCTCGGCGTGTGGCTGGTCGAGAACTACCGCAACAGCTTTGCGCAAGAGATCGGCAGCAACGGCATCGATGGCTTGATCGCCAAGCTGGCCGAGCGCAACAAGAGCGCCGGCGCCCGCAGCTGAAGCGGCACGCTGCGATGCTCCTGCTCCCGGCCAAAGTCACGCTCGCCGAAGCGCGCGATGCCTTGCGCATGCTCGCCCAAGCGCTGACGCGCGAGCCCGATGGCGGCGCGGTGATCGATGCGTCGGGCTTGCAGCAGTTCGACTCCGCCGTGCTCGCCGTGCTGCTCGAATGCCAGCGCATCGCGCAGGCCTGGGGTAGGGGCTTCGCCGTGCGCAACGCGCCGGCCAAGCTGCTTGCGTTGGCGCGGATGTACGGCGTCGATGCGTTGCTGTCGTTCGACAGCGCTGCCTGATCAAGGCTGCGTGTAGCGCTTCGCGCGCAAGTTCTTCTTGATCTCTTGCAGCATCGGCCGCAACTCGCCGGGCAGGCGCAGCGCGACGGCGGTGGTCAGGATGTCGATCACCATCAGGTGCAAGAGGCGCGACACCATCGGGCTGTAGCGGTCGTAGTCTTCCGGATGGTCGACGCCGAGCAGGATCTGGTTCGTGCCTTGCGCTGTCTGCGCCAACGGTGAGCCGTTCGCGGTGATGAGGATCGTCGTCGCGCCCTTCTTGCGCGCGATCTCGGCGACGTCGATCAGATCGCGGCTGCGACCCGAGTTGCTGATGATCACCGCACAGTCGCCTGAGCGCAGCATCGTCGCGCTCATCACCTGCACATGGCCGTCGCTGACCGCGGCGGTGTTCACGCCGAGACGAAAGAACTTGTGCTGCGCGTCCTGCGCGACGATGCCCGAGTTGCCGACACCGTAGAACTCGATTCGCCGCCCCGATGTGCCCGCCGCCGCGAGTGCCGCGATCGCGCGCTCGAAGGCGTGGCTGGTCGCGTCGTTGCGATACTTCAGCAAGGCCGAGACCGCGTTGTCGATGAGCTTGACGATCACATCGCCCGGCTTGTCGTCTTCATCGACCGAGCGGTGCACGAACGGCACGCCTTCGTTGACGTTGCCCGCGAGCTTGAGCTTGAAGTCGGACAGGCCGTCGTAGCCGACGCTGCGGCAAAAGCGCACGACCGTCGGCTTGCTGACATGCGATCGCTCGGCGAGCTCGGTGACCGGCAGGCTCGCGAAGCTGCGCGGGTCGGCGAGCACGAGCTTGGCGACGCGTTGCTCGGCCGGTGGCAGCGCGGGGATCGAAGCGCGGATGCGGTCGAGCACTATCAATCTTCTTTCATTGCTCTTCGGCCCAAGCGAAGCCGTCGCGCGCAACGAGCGCGCTGGCGGCCGCCGGACCCCAGGTGCCTGCCGCATACGGGCGTGGTGCGCCCGACGCGCTGTTGTCGCGCTCCCACGCGTCGAGCACGGGCTCGACCCAGCGCCACGCCTCTTCCTGCTCGTCGCTGCGAACGAACAGATTCAATCGGCCGGCGATTGCTTCGACCAGCAAGCGCTCGTACGCGCCGACGCGGTTTTCGGCGAAGGCCTTGTCGAAGTCGAGATCGAGGAACACCGGCGCCAGCGGTTCGTGTTGGCCGGTGCCTTTGGCGGCCAGCAGATGCAACTCGAGGCCGTCTTCGGGCTGCAGCTTGATGACGAGCTTGTTCGGCTGGTTCGCACCCGGGAAGATGTTGTGCGGCGTGGGCCGGAAGTTCACGACGATCTGCGCATCGCGCGCAGCCAGCCGCTTGCCGGTGCGCAGATAAAACGGCACGCCGGCCCAACGCCAGTTCTGCACTTCGGTGCGCAGCGCGACGAAGGTCTCGCAATCGCTGCCTGCCGGCACTTTCGACTCGTCGAGATAGCCCGGCACCGACGTGCCTTCAGAGGTGCCGCGGCGGTACTGGCCGCGCACGACATCGCGCAGCACGCTGTCGTTGGTGAACGGCTTCAGCGACCGCAGCACCTTCAGCTTCTCGTCGCGAATCGAATCGGCGTCGTTGCGCGACGGCGGCTCCATCGCGACCATCGTCATTAACTGCAGCGCGTGGCTCTGGATCATGTCGCGCAGTGCGCCGGTGCGATCGTAGAAGTCGCCACGCGTGCCGACCCCCAGCGTCTCGGCGAGCGTGATCTGGATGTTGGCGATGCTCTCGCGCCGCCACAGCGGCTCGAACAGCGCGTTGCCGAAGCGCAGCGCCATCAGGTTCTGCACCGAGGGCTTGCCGAGGTAGTGGTCGATGCGAAAGGCCTGCGCCTCGCTGAACACCGAGCGCACGACGCGGTTGATTTCCTGCGCGCTCGCGAGGTCGTGGCCAAGCGGCTTCTCGAGCACGACGCGAATGTGCGGCGCGTTCAGCCCGACGGCGCCGAGCTGCTGGCAAATCTGCGGGAACAGATGCGGGCTCGTCGCGAGGTACAGCACCGCGGTATCGGCACCGCGCTCCTCGAGCCACTGCTTGAGCTTGCCGTAGTGCTCGGGCTGCGACAGGTCCATGCGCCGGTAGTGCACGAGCTCGGCAAAGCGGGCGAACTCTTCGTCGCTCGGGCGCTTGGCGCCTTCGACGTCTTGAAAGCGCTCCTTCAGCCACGCGCGGTACTTGTCGTCGGTCTGCTCGTCGCGCGCGACCGAGAGAATGCGCCCCCCGGCGGGCAGCTTGCCGTGGCGAAACGCCTGGAACAGCGCCGGCATCAGCTTGCGCCAGGTGAGGTCGCCGGTGCCGCCGAAGAAGACGAGGTCAAAAGACATTGGAGCTGTCGATGTAATTTAGTTTCATCCGAATGATGCCGAAGTTTCGGCCGCAGGTCAACGCGCGGGCTCGGTTCTAATCGAGGTCTCGCGCTGCCGCGGAGCCCTGCATGAACCAACTCGATCAACTCAAGCAGTTCACCACCGTGGTGGCCGACACGGGCAACTTCAAGCAACTGGCGGCATTCGCGCCGCGCGACGCGACGACCAACCCGTCACTGATCCTGAAGGCCGTGCAGCACAGCGACTACGCGCCATTGCTGGCCGAAACCGTGGCCGCTTTCAAGGATTGGCCGCACGAAGAAATCGTCGACCAGGTGCTGGTGCGCTTCGGGGTCGAGATCCTGAAGATCGTCCCGGGTCGCGTGTCGACCGAGGTCGACGCGCGGCTGGGCTTCGACAGCGCCGCGATGGTCGCGCGGGCGCACCGCATCATTGCCTTGTACGAAGAGGCGGGCATCGCGCGCGAGCGGGTGCTGATCAAGATCGCGTCGACCTGGGAGGGGATTCAAGCCGCGCGCATCCTCGAGCACGAAGGCATCCACTGCAACCTCACGCTGCTGTTCTCGCTCGCCCAGGCGGTGGTCTGCGGCGAGGCCGGCGTGCGGCTGATCTCGCCCTTCGTCGGGCGCATCTACGACTGGCACAAAAAGGCCGCGGGCGCACAGTGGAACGAGGCGGCGAACGCCGGCGTCAACGACCCAGGCGTGAAGTCGGTGGCGCAGATCTACACCTACTACAAGAAGTTCGACATCGACACGCAGGTGATGGGCGCGAGCTTTCGCAACGTCGGCCAGATCGAGGCCCTCGCCGGCTGCGATCTGCTGACGATCAGCCCCGAGCTGCTTGCGAACTTGCAGGCGAGCGATGCACCGCTCACGCGCGCGCTCGATCCCGCGGCGGCCGAAGCGGCGACGATCCACGCGCTGAGCTACAACGAGGCGACGTTCCGCTATGCGCTGAACGACGACGCGATGGCAACCGAGAAGCTCGCCGAAGGCATCCGCGCGTTCGCCGCCGACGCGGCGCGACTCGACCAGCTGATTCACGCGACAAAATGAGAACGATGCTCCGCTGCGACGAGACCGAAGCCTGGGCCGCATTGCGCGGCCACTACGAAGCGCATGGTCGCGACTTCGACCTGCGCGACGCGTTCGAGCGCGATCCGGGCCGCTTCGAGAGCTTCAGCGTCGAAGCGCCCGAAGTGTTCGCCGATCTGTCGAAGAACCGCATCGACAGCGCGACGCTGCATTTCCTCATCGACCTCGCCAGCGAATGCGGTCTCGAAGCGCGGCGCGATGCAATGTTCGCCGGCGATGCGATCAACACCACCGAGGGCCGCGCGGTGCTGCACACGGCGCTGCGCGCGCCGCGTGGCGCGGGCCCGTTCAGCGCCGAGGTGCACGAGGTTCTCGACGCGATGCTCGCCTACGCCGAAGCGGTGCGCGACACTGCGGCGAGCGGCATCAAGCATGTCGTCAACATCGGCATCGGCGGCAGCGACCTCGGCCCGCAGATGGTCGTGCCGGCGCTCGACACCTTTGTTCATCCGGGGATCGCGTTTCATTTCGTCTCGAACGTCGACGGCCACGACATCGCACCGGTACTGCGCCGTCTCGACCCGGCGCAGACGCTGTTCATCGTCGCGAGCAAGACCTTCACGACGCAGGAGACGATGGCCAACGCGCATGCAGCGAAGGCTTGGTTCGAGGCCAACGGCGGCACCGACATCGCGCGTCACTTTGTCGCGACGACGACGAATGTCGCGGCGGCGGCCGAGTTCGGCATCACGACGACCTTCGGCTTCTGGGACTGGGTGGGCGGCCGCTATTCGCTGTGGTCGGCAATCGGTCTGCCGATTGCGCTCGCGATCGGCGCCGAGAATTTCCGCGCACTGCTTGCCGGCGCGCATTCGATGGACAGGCATTTTGCGCAAGCGCCACTGCTGAAGAACCTGCCGGTGCTGCTCGCGTTGATCGACGTCTGGTACCGCAACTTTCACGGCTTCACGAGCCGCAGCGTCGCGCCGTATCACCAGGGGCTGAAGCGCCTGCCTGCCTACCTGCAGCAGCTCGAGATGGAGAGCAATGGCAAGCGCGTCGATCTCGACGGCAATACCTTGCCGTATGCGACGAGCCCGGTCGTCTGGGGCGAGCCGGGGACCAACGGACAGCATGCATATTTTCAGATGCTGCACCAGGGCACCGATGTCATCCCGGTCGAGTTCATTCTGGTCAAGCACCCGACGCACGACCTCGCCGATCTTCACGCCAAGCTTCTCGCCAACGGCCTCGCGCAATCGCAGGCGCTGATGCTCGGCAAGACCACTGCGCAGGCGCTGCAAGAGAAGGCGCCGACGGCATCGAAGCAACTCGATGCCGCCACGCTCGCGAAGCACCGCACTTTCCCCGGCAACCGGCCAAGCACGACCTTGCTGCTCGATCAACTCACGCCGACGAGTCTGGGCGCATTGATCGCGCTGTACGAGCACCGCGTGTTCACGAGCGGTGCGCTGTGGGGCATCAACAGCTTCGACCAATGGGGCGTCGAGCTCGGCAAGGCCTTGTGCAACGACCTGCTGCCGCGGCTCGCGAGCGGCGACACGCAAGGGCTCGACGCCTCGACCGCAAGTCTGTTGCGGAGGTTGCGCGGATGAACATCGTCTTCGACTTCGGCGGCGTTCTGTTTCGCTGGCGGCCGCATGAATTCATGGCCCGGCTGCTGCCGCATCGCGCCCCCGACGAGGCCGCGGCCCATGCGCTGGTGGCGGAATTTTTCGAAAGCTACGAGGGCGATTGGGGCGAATTCGACCGCGGCATGATCAGCGCGCCGCACCTCGCACGGCGCATCGCACGGCGCACTGGCATCGCGCTGGCTGATGTTCATCGCGTCATCGATGCCGTGCCGGTCGAATTGCAGCCGGTGCCCGAGACGGTGGCGCTGGCGACGCGGCTGCGCGATCGCGGGCACCGCTTGTTCTTTCTTTCCAACATGCCTGCGCCGTACGCCGACCACCTCGAAGCGACGCACGAATTCCTCGCTGCGTTCGACGACGGCGTGTTCTCGTCGCGGGTCAAGCTCGTCAAGCCCGACGCGGCGATCTTCCGCGAAGCCGCGCGACGCTTTCGCGTTGAGCCCACCGACACGCTGTTCATTGACGACCACGCGCCGAACATCGCCACCGCGCGATCGCTCGGCTGGCACGCGCTGCACTTCCTGAGCCCCGAAGGCTGCGAGGCCGATCTCTGCGAGCGCGGCCTGGTCTGAGCAGGACTTAGCGCGGTCCCGCCGCATCGCGCGGCGAGCCGCCCCAGTGCCGGCCCCAGGCGCGCCGCAGCTGCAGGTCCGAACTGAACCCCGCGGCTTCGGCCGCGCGCGTGACGCTCGCGCCATGCTGCAGCGACAGCCGAGCGCGCTCGAGGCGAATCTTTTCCAGGTAGTGCAGCGGCGACACGCCGGCATGCTCGCCGAACAAGCGCAGCAGATGGCGCTGCGTCACGTGGCCCGCCTTCGACAGCGCCGCCATGTCCCAATCGCCGTTCGGATTGGCGCTGACGGCGTCCTGCACGCGATGCACAGCAGGGTGCAGGTGGTGGCGGTGCGCGAGCATCGGCGACAACTCGGGATCATTGGGCGTGCGCCGCAGGTAGACGACCATGTCTTTCGCGACGGCCGCGGCGATCGCGTCGCCGCAGGTGGTGGCGATCAGGTGCAGCGACAAATCGATTCCGGCGGTGACGCCGGCGCTCGATGCCAACGCGCCATCGAGCACGAACACGCGGTTGTCGACGACTTGCGCCTGCGGCGCGAGCGCGCGCAACTCGGCCAGCAGCTCGTGGTGCGTCGTGCAGCGGCGCGCGCCGAGCAGACCGGCGCGCGCCGCGAGCAGCGTGCCCGAGCAAATCGTGACGAGGCGGTGCAGCGACGCGTCGGCGAGCAGCAGCGGTCGCATCGTCCGATTGAGCCACCGCACCGTCGCGAGCATTGCCTTGTCGGCTCGCGCGCGCACCTCGTCGGGCTGGCCGACGAGCACGAGCCAGCTCGGTGAATCGAGCTGGGCCGGCAAGGGCTCGAGCGCGGCGAGCTGCAGACCGACCGAGCTCTCGGTCTCGGCGTTGGCTGCCGTGTAGCGCAGGCCAAAGCGCGGCGCAGCGCCGCTGCGCGCGAGGTGCCGGTTGGCGAGTCGAAACGCTTCGGCAGGCCCCGCGACGTCGAGCAGCAGCGAGCGGGGTGTGACGACGAAGAGAACGTCGACCAAAGCTTCAACGATGCGCGCGCTCAAGCGCTTGCTCCACGCTGCAAATGGTCGCGAAGCGGTCCTTCAGCACGGCGGTCGTGCGCGCGACGATATCGCTGCGCGGCAGCAGCGAGCCGTCGAGATGCCGCATGTCGAAGGTGAGGGTGGCTTCGGCGACGTAGTCGACTTCGTAGCCTTCGTCGCTCGCATGGCGCGTCGTCGTTTCGCAGCACTGCTCGGTGCGGATGCCGGCGACGATCAGTCGATTGATGCCGTGCTGGTGCAGCCACACCGGTAGGCCGTTGGCGACGAGCGCGCTGTGCCGCGTCTTGTGGAATTGCGCGGCAGGCTCAAATTCAGCCAAGCCGTCGAGCGGCCGGACATGGCCCGACGCGATCGCAAACGGGTTGCCCGGCTCGTCCGCCGCGTCGACATGGTAGACGCGAACGATCGGGATCCCGCGGCTCGCGCAGCCGTCGATCAGCGCGTTGGTGCGCGCCAGAAAGGGCGGCACCGCCTCGGGCTGAAAGTAGGGGCGATGGCGGAACGATTGCTGCACGTCGATGAGGATCAGGGCGGTGTTCATGGCGGCTCCGTGGTGCGTTGGTGTGAGGCCTCACGATAGACGCAATCGCTGCCGCTGTCGCGCCGCGCGCGGACAGCTTCCGATCATTTTCGGACATTGCGCTGAGCGGCGCGAGCTCAGGCGCTGCTCATCCCCCGCACCGCCTGCTGCGCCGCCTCGACGGCTTGCTCGACAACGCGCTGCTTCCACGCGTTTGTGTCGGTGTAGAACGCGTCGCGCATCTGCCGCTTGATCCGCTGCGCTTGCTCTGGCGGCGTCTCGGGATGGTTCTCGAGCCACTGGTCGGCACGCAGCGCGTCGATCACGTCCATGATCGGCAGGGTGCCGTATTCGAGCGCGATGCCGGTGTATTCGGCTTGCGGGCATTCCTCGTAGGCGGCGAGCCACATCAGCCCGGTCAGCTTCGCCGACGACGACGTGCCGTCGTAGATCGACGTGACCTCGTCGCCCCACCAGGCGCGCGCTCGCGCGAGCGCCGGTGCTTCGTCGCGGCAGGCGAAGATGCGCTCGCCGTGTCCGCTCGGCCCGAGTCCCGTGTGCAGGTCGATCCATGCGAGCTTCTCGCAATGCCGGGCGTGGTCGCGCAGCACTTGCCTCAGCGTGTGGTTGCTCCAGGTCGGGTTGCGTCCGCCGTAGAACAGACCTTCTGGATGGTCGTACTGGCCGCCCGATGTGGCGGCTTGCAGAGCAGCCTCGCCACGCTCGGCGACGAGCTGCTCGACCTTTGCCGTCACCGCGGCCGACGGCGGCCAGGTCGTCGGCACGAGCAGCGCGGCGATCTCGTCATAGGCCGGGTTCGCGGGCAGCGGGCTCGAGAAATCGTGGAAGTTGCGATTCAGGTCGACGTTCTCGTGCGTCACCCGCCGCCACCACGAAAAGCCGTAGGGATTGAGGGCGTGGATGTACAGCACGGCGACGCCGGCATCGCGTGCTGCCGCGCGCCACGCGGCGTCGCGCAGCAGAGCGATCTGCACGCCCGAGCCGCAAAAGCCTTCGACGCCATGACAGGCACTCGTGATCAGCAGCAGTCGCTTCGCATTCTTGTCGCCGTCGAGCGCGACATCCATCGCGAGTGCTTCGTCGTCGCGGCCGCGCATCGGGTGCGGGTGCGATTCGACGTCGAGACCGGCCGCGTCGGCCGCGGCGATGAACTTGGCGCGTGCTTCGGCGTAGCTCTGTGAGAAGCAGTCCGGGTAGCCCATGCTCAACGCGGGCTCGCGAGCCACGACTCGGCGAGGCGAACCCACAGCGTCGCGCCGAGCGGAATCAGGTCGTCGTTGAAGTCGTAGCTCGGGTTGTGCAGCATGCACGGGCCCATGCCGTGGCCGCCCTGGCGGTGGCTGCCGTCGCCGTTGCCGATCAGGAAATAGGCGCCGGGCTTTTCGAGCAGGAAGTAGCTGAAGTCTTCGGCACCCATCGTCGGCTCGAACTCGAGCACGTTGTCGGCGCCGACCAGCTCGCTCATCACTTGGCGCGCGAACTCGGTCTCGCTCGCGTGGTTGATCGTCGGCGGATAGTTGCGTGCGAACTCGAACTCGCAGCTCGCTTCGAACGCCGCGCTGGTGTGCTCGGCGATCGAGCGCATGCGCCGCTCGATCAGGTCGAGCACCTCGAGCGTGAAGGTGCGCACCGTGCCTTCGATGACGCACGACTCGGGCACGACGTTGGTCGCCTCGCCGGTGTGGATCATCGTCACCGAGATCACGCCGGCGTCGATCGGGCGCTTGTTGCGCGTGATGATGGTCTGGAACGCCTGCACCATCTGGCACGCCACCGGCACCGGGTCGACGCCGTTGTGCGGCATCGCCGCGTGCGCGCCCTTGCAGCGGATCGTGATCTTGAATTCGTTGCTCGATGCGAACGACGGTCCGCTCTTGATCGCGAACTGGCCGATCTGCATGCCGGGCCAGTTGTGGGCGCCGAAGATCGCCTCCATCGGGTATTTGTCGAACAGCCCGTCCTTGATCATCTCGCGCGCCCCGCCGCCGCCTTCTTCGGCCGGCTGGAATACAACATACACGGTGCCGTCGAAGTTGCGGTGCTTGGACAAATGCTTGGCGGCGGCGAGCAGCATCGCGACGTGGCCGTCGTGGCCGCAGGCGTGCATCTTGCCGGCGTACTGGCTCGCATGCGCGAAACGGTTGTGCTCGGTCATCGGCAGTGCGTCGATGTCCGCGCGCAGGCCCACCGCGCGTGCGCCGCTGCCGTTGCGGATGATTCCGACGACGCCGGTCTTGCCCATGCCGCGGTGGATCGGGATGTCCCAGTCGGTCAGTTGCTTGGCAATGACGTCGGAGGTGCGCTGCTCTTCGAAGCACAGCTCGGGGTGGGCATGGATGTCGCGGCGAACGGCGGCGATCGCAGCCGCGTCGGCAAGAATGGAATCGATCAGGCGCATGGTGGCTCCGCTGCGGCGCGTGCTCATGACACGTGCCGCGAAGACGTCAGGAGCGAGCCAGTTTACGCTTCGTCATCTCGGTGAGCGAGGCGGCGCGCCACGTCCGCGAGGGCGTGCGGGCCTTTCGAAAGCAGCGCTGTGCGATCAGCGACGCACGTGGCCGTCGGCGGTCAGGATGGTCAGGTCGACGTACTTCGATCCGGTGTGCTTTTGCGGCCCGAAGTCGACGAAGAAGCTGCCGAGATTCAGCTCGCGCAGCGATTCGAGCGCGTTGACCAGAGTCTCGGACGTGAGCGTGTTGCCGGCACGGCGCAGCGCTTCAACGAGCGTCTTCGCCGCGACATAGCCTTCCATGCTGCTGTAGTTCGGATCGAATTTGTCGCCGGCGGCGGACTTGCCGGCGGCCAGGTACTCGCCGGAGATCGCGGTGACCGGTGCGTAGGCGAACGGCATCACCTGGCTGACGACGACGCCGCGCGCATCTGCGCCGAGCTCTTTGGCCAAGGCCTGCGTGCCGACGAAAGACACGTTGTAGAAGGTGCCGCCGAAACCCGCTTTGCGCGCCGCGCGAATGAAGGCCGCGCAGGACTTGTAGGCGCTGATCTGGACGATGGCGTCGGGCTTGCCTTCCATGATCGTCTTCACCGCGTCGTCGACCGCGACCGTGTTGCGCTCGACGGTGCCGAGGCCCGACGGCGCGAGGCCGAGCGGCTTGAGCGCGCGCGTGACGCCTTCGAGGCCGGCCTTGCCGTAGCTGTCGTTCTGATAGAAGACGGCGATGCGCTTGATGCCCACTGCAGTGAGCTGCTTGACGATCTCGGCCGTCTCGTCGAAGTACGAGGCGCGCACGTGGAAGGCATAGCGGTTGAACGGTGTGCGCAAGGCCTCGGCACCGGTGAACGGCGCGATGAACGGCACCTTCGCCGCGGTGGCCAGCGGCAGTGATGGAATGCTGGTCGGGGTGCCGATGTAGCCGAACAACGCGAGCACGCCGCTGTCGATCAGCTTGCGGGTGTTGGCCACGCATCGATCGGGCTCGTAGCCGTCATCCAGGCTTTGCAGCTCGATCATTCGCCCGTTGATTCCGCCGCGCGAATTGACGCGGTCGAACATCAGATTCGCACCCTTCTTGAATTGCTCGCCGAGCGCGCTCGCCGGTCCGCTGAAGGCCGCCGACTGGCCGAGCACGATCTTGTTGTTGCCCTGCGCCCACGCCGGCAACGCCAGAGCAGCACTGGCGGCGGTGAATTGCAGAATCGCGTCGCGACGTTTCATCGGGGTG